>NZ_BCVS01000051.1:0-16929 GCF_001591865.1 Lacticaseibacillus pantheris DSM 15945 = JCM 12539 = NBRC 106106 | reverse complement strand
ACCACCCAAAAAGGAGCCAGCACCATGGCTGACTCCTTACTAAGACGAAACTATTTACTTTGCTTAGATTCCAGTCCCTCAGCCACGGCCTCCGGGAAGTTATCACGAACGATAGCGGCACAACGGGCACACAGGGTTGGGAACGCATCGTCGGTACCGACGTCGGTCCGGGTCATCCGGCAACGTTCACAAACATCGCCATCGGCATGCTCTACCAAGACCGCACCGTCTTTGAACGTCAGGGCCTCCGCTGGTGCGGCAGTGCCCACCGCAGCCTGGCTGAAACCAGACACGATCAGCATCTGCATCACGTCGCTGTCACCCAGGCTAGCCAACAAGTCGGCCAGCTGCTGCGTTGGGTAAACCGTCACCTTAGCTTCCATCGACTTACCAATCAGCTTGGCGTCACGCGCTTCCTCTAACGCCTTTGCAACGTCACTGCGGAAGTCCATGAAGGCGTGCCAGCGGTTGAGAATATCATCCTCACCATCAATGGTACGCGCCTCTGGCATGTCGGACAGGAAGGCGTAATCTTCCTGCCGGTTCAAGAACGGCCAAATTTCTTCCATCGTGTGTGGCAGGATTGGCGTCAGCATCTGGGTCAATGCCACCAGCGCCTGGTACATCACGGTCTGCATCCGCCGCCGCTTCAGACTATCAGCCGCCTCAATGTAAACCACGTCTTTGGCAAAGTCGAGGTAGAAGGCGGACAAGTCGTTTACGAGGTAGGCAGAAATGACCTTCTCAACGCTACTGAAGTCGTACTTCACGTAGTCAGCGTGCGCGTCACGGACCACCTGGTTCAAGCGAACTAGCATGTAGCGGTCGACGTCACCCAGATTATCCCAGGCCACCGTATCCTTAGCCGCATCGAAGTCCGTCGTGTTGGCCAGCATGAAACGCATGGTGTTACGAATCTTCCGGTACGCTTCACTCGTCTGAGCAAAGTTGTCCATGGAGACGCGGACGTCAGAACTCGAGTCAACACTAGCAACCCACAGACGGATGATTTCAGCACCGTACTGCTTCTCCACCTTTTCGGGGGCAATAACGTTGCCGAGTGACTTGCTCATCTTTTGGCCCTTACTGTCCAGCGTGAAGCCTTGCGACAAGATACCCTTGTATGGCGCTACGCCGTTAACGGCCACACTCGTAATCAGACTACTGTTGAACCAGCCACGGTATTGGTCAGAGCCCTCCAAGTACAGGCTAGCCGGGTAAGCGAGGTCATCACGGCCCTTGAGGCAGCCCGCCCATGACGAACCGGAGTCAAACCACACATCCATGATGTCGGTTTCCTTAGTGAATTCGCCGTTAGGGCTGCCTGGGTGAGTATAACCTTCTGGCAGCAAGTCCTTCGCTTCCCGTTCAAACCACACGTTGGAGCCGTACTGACCGAACAAATCGGCCACGTGGTCGATGGTTTCCTTCTCCAGAATCGGTGTGCCATCCTCAGCGTAGAAGATTGGCAAAGGTACACCCCAGGCCCGCTGACGCGAGATAACCCAGTCGCCACGGTCCCGAATCATGTTGTAGAGACGGGTCTTCCCCCAACTTGGAGTGAAGTTAACCTTCTCAATCTGGTCCAAAATTTGGTCGCGGAATGAGGCCACCGACGCAAACCACTGCGTCGTTGCGCGGTAGATAACGGGTTTCTTCGTCCGCCAATCGTGAGGGTAACTGTGAGTGAAGAAGTCCAGCTTCAACAGTGCACCTTTGGCTGTGAGCTGCTCGGTGACCATCTTGTTGGCGTCGTCGTAGAACACGCCCTCAAAGCCCGGAGCGTTTTCGTTCATGTAACCCTTAGCGTCAACCACGGACTCAACGGGCAAGCCGTACCGTACACCCACGTTGTAGTCATCTTCACCATGCCCAGGAGCAGTGTGCACCAGTCCGGTACCTGCATCCAACGTAACGTGGTTGGCGTTCATGACCAAGCTGTCACGGTCGTACAGCGGGTGACGGGCAACCATGTTGTCCATGTCCACACCCTTGAACGTCTTGAGCACTTCTGGTGCATCCCAGCCGAGGTCTTCCGCCACGCGGTTCAACATTTCGGAGGCCACGACGTACTTCTTGCCGTCAACCGCCACCTGCGAGTATTCAAACTTCGGGTTAACCGCAATCCCACGGTTCGCCGGAATGGTCCACGGCGTGGTGGTCCAAATAATCAGGGCAGTATCGTCATCAAGGATGCCCTTGCCGTCTTTGACCTGGAACGCCACGTAGATGGATGGTGACTTCACGTCCTTGTATTCCACTTCGGCCTCAGCCAAAGTCGATTCGGACGACCATGACCAGTAAACTGGCTTCAAACCATGGTAGATGTAGCCCTTCTCGGCCATCTCACCAAAGACGCGGACCTCAGCGGCCTCAAATTCAGGCAGCAGCGTGATGTACGGGTGGTCCCAATCACCAGCGACACCCAGCCGTTTGAACTCGGTGCGTTGGCGGTCGATTTCCTTCATGGCAAACTGACGGCACAATTCGCGGTAGTCGGCCATGGCCATCTCTTTGCGTTTGATGCCCTGCTTTGCCAACTGCTGTTCAATGGGCAGCCCATGTGTATCCCAGCCCGGAACGTATGGTGAGTAGTAACCCGCCATGGCGTGGTAACGACTGATGATGTCCTTACTGATCTTGTTCAGGGCGTGACCCATGTGGATGTCACCGTTCGCAAATGGAGGTCCATCGTGCAATACAAACGCCGGCCGGCCCTGGTTCAATTTCTGGCGTTGCTGGTAGACGTGATTTTCCTCCCAGTCCTTCTGGAAATCTGGTTCGCGGTTAGGCAAGTTACCCCGCATTGGAAATGCAGTTTTGCCCAAGTTCAAAGTGTCTTTGACTTTCATGTTGTGCCCCCTTATTAGCATAAAAAAATCTCGTCCTATAGTTAGGACGAGATATTCGTGGTACCACCTAAGTTCGGTCGCCACCTACCGCAGTAGGCAACCACCCTCACCGTTGCGATATCGTGCAACTCCCCGCCTACCGTTGGCTCGGTAGGACCTCAGGACGTGATACCGGTGGGATACGTCACTCCCGGTCTCACACCATTACACCGGGTCGCTGTTGCGCGTCATCCCATCGACGCGTGTCCGTCAATGGTTAAATTACTTAATTGGTTCGTCAGGAAAGACAATCTCAGTGACGCCATTGTCCGACCCGTTCGACGACGATTCTACCGGAGCTGGACCCTCGTTGTCAAGTTTATTTTCAGCACTAGCTGGTACCGGCTGGTCAATGGGTGCACCCACCGTTTGGTTCCACTCCGCGCCACCAATAGCTTCCAATTCGGCTTCCAAGAGCATCTTCATGTGCTGCCGGAACTCCTGCACGTTGCGCTTGGCATCGTCAGCCTCAATCTTGTAACGCCGGGCATCATCAGCTGCGCGACCCACCACTTGGTCATGGTGCGCCTTCGCATCGTTAGCCAGCTGGTCAGCGTGCTTCTGTGCGCGAGCAATGATGGCATCCGCATCGGACTGAGCGTTTTGCTTAACGTTATCCGCAGCGTCCTGGGCAAGAATCAGCGACTTATTCAGGGCTTCCTTCATTCCCTGAAATTCGTCCACCTGGGCCTGGGCGGCCTTCAAGTCTGCACTCAACGACTCGTTCCGCTTAATCAGGTCACTAAAATCCTGGATGATCTGGTCGAGAAAATCGTTCACCTCGTCCTGATCGTACCCCCGCATTTTAACGTTAAACTGCTTGTCATGAATATCAATTGGGCTCAACATGCTCATTCCTCCTAATAGTCACCGGCGCCACCGGTCAATCAGTGGTCCCGACGCTTACGAATCACGCGCGTCTCCACGCGTAACTTCCCCTTAGCTGTTTGGCCGGTAACGGCGTCGACAGCAATCCGCCCAAAGCCGCGGACGGACACCATGTCGTTCGGTGCCACCTCCGCGTCTGGACGTAACGTAGCCTGCCAGTTCAAGGTCACGTCGCCGTGTTCCACCAGCTCCTTAGCCCGCTGCCGTGATACGTGATAGACGTGACTGACCAATGCGTCCACGCGCAGACCAGGCAGCAAAGCGACTTCGTCCTCCCAGTCACTGAGTCCGTGCACCCGCTCATCACGCGTTAGGGGCACGAGCCGCACCGCTACTTTGCCGATATGATCCACGTTGTCCACGAAGAAGTCCGTCATACTAGCATCCACGGCCACCTGCCACCGCGTACCATCGGTCTCAATATCGCCAAAGACCTCACGCTCGATGCCCTGGTGGACCAGGGTGCCCAAAATCGTGCTGTGATGCAGCTCAGCAAACTTGGTGGGGTACTTAATCCCCATCAGTTGCACCTGATAATCAGCCGGCTCCGGCGTAAAATAATCCGGTGCGAACACGACGCGCTGCCATTCAGCGTCGTCGAAGCCCCCGTCAGTCCACATCCCAATACTGTCGTCATCACCCAGTAAGATACGGGCAATGGCACGAGTACGCGGATTGGCAAAGGGGGTAACTACGGGCCGGTATTCCACTTGCGCCGTGGCGATGTAATCGCGGAGCTGGTCAACTAGGATACGCTCTTCCGGACGAAAATGTTGATAAATACCAGTCGTCATCAGTGTTCACCTATGTTTACTCAAGGTCCAAATCGTCGTGGATCTTCTCGGCCAGGCTACCACTAACTTCAAAATTAGCCGGGGTCACTAGAAAAATCATGTTGCCCACCCGCTTAATTTCGCCGTTAATAGCGAATACTAACCCAGTCAGGAAGTCAACGATACGCTTGGCGTCACCGGGCTCCATGCGCGAAAAGTTAACCAGGACGGCCGTATCCGCTAACAGGTTACGACCCACTTCCTTGGCGTCGGAGTACACGCGCGGCTCGTACAATTCAATCTTTGAATTGCCCTTCTGCGCCCCACTAATCGGCAAAACATTGCTAGTCCGGGTCGTGTTGGGCCTGTTCTGTGGCTGCGCCTGCTTTTGTGGTCGTACTGAATCTGCAGTCGTGCTCGCCCCCACGGCACTCTGCATCATTTCGTCATCGGCGTAATCTTGCTCTTCAGCATCGTCGTCCATTTCGAAAAATTTCCCAAACATACTCCCAAGTTTGTCCATTGCCATAATTGTCAACTCCTCACTTGCTTGGCGTACTAGTTATCCATCCGCCGCCGCTTAAAGAACGGCGGTTGGTCATCACTATCATCGTTATCCTTGACGTTCGGCTGGGATTCGAACACGTCGAACTCGGTCTTCTGCACGTTGTCAAAGCTGGCGTGCTGGTCGTCAGCGGCCGCACTTTGAGGCTCGCGCCGTAAGTCCCAGTCGCCGAACGGATCGTCCTGCTTGGCCTGCTGATTGTCAGCTGGCTGGTCGTTCTTCTCCGCCTGGTTGATACTCTGACGAACAGAACCACGACGCGGTGTAGGCGCGTTGTCCAAGTCGTCCAACCCGGTCGCAATCACCGTCACTAGTACTTCGTCGCCCAAGTCCTCGTTGATCGAAGTACCAAAGATGATGTTGACGTCGCTGGTAGCGGCATCCGTCACAATCTGGGAAGCAGCCTGTGCCTCGAACAGGGACAGATCCGGACCACCGGTAATGTTCAATAGTACCTGCTTGGCACCATCGATACCGACTTCGAGTAGTGGCGAGGAAATGGCCTTCTTGGTGGCTTCCTCAGTCCGGTTTTCGCCGGTTGCGGAACCAACACCCATCAGGGCACTACCCTGCTTGGCCATGACCGTCTTCACGTCGGCAAAGTCCAGGTTGACGTAACCAGGGCTCGTAATCAAGTCGGAAATACCCTGCACACCCTGACGCAGAACGTTGTCGGCAGTCTGGAAGGCCTCCAACATTGGTGTCTTCTTGTCCACAATCTCTAGCAGGCGGTCATTAGCAATAATCACCAAGGTGTCAACGTGCTGCTTCAACTCCTTGATGCCGTCAGTCGCGTTGTTCGCACGCTTCGGGCCCTCAAAGGTAAACGGCTTTGTCACAACACCAACAGTCAATGCGCCTTGTTCCTGCGCAATCTTGGCGACTACCGGTGCGGCACCAGTACCAGAGCCACCACCCATACCACAGGTGATAAAAATCATGTCGGCCCCTTGCAGTGCTTCAGCAATGGCTTCTTCACTCTCTTCAGCGGCCTTCTGACCAATTTCGGGAGCCGCCCCGGCACCTAACCCACGCGTCAACTTGGGTCCTAATTGGATCTTCGTTTCAGCGTCGGACGCGCCTAGTGCCTGCAAATCCGTGTTGGCGGCGATAAACTGCACACCCTTCACGTCTTCCTTAATCATACGGTTAACGGCATTACCGCCGGCCCCACCGACACCAATGACTTTGATCACGGCGCCGTTCGCACTCATTTGTTCATCTGCTGCGAATTCCATCTTCGTTCCTCCTACTAGGGGTTTAATTTGTCTGTTTATTCAAAGAATGAGCTGAAGAAATGACGAATCTTCTTGCCCGTTTCCTTGGGTTCCGGCTCGTCCTGCTGCTCAGACGCGGTGTCGGCCTTAGCTTTACGCGCCGGACGCTGCTGGTCCGCAGACGGTTGCCGCGCCAAACGCGGCTGCTCCGTACTCTGGGTGCTCCGACCACCAGTGGCCGTGATTTCTTCTTGAGTCACGGCGCTGTTGGCCAACTTGTCAATATCCGTCATGGCGGCCGCCGACTTAATCAAAGCCAACGCCTGACTGAATGACGGGTGGCGTAATCCCACTTCGGACGGCATGTACAACTTAACCTCGCGTTGGAAAATCTCCTTTGCCAGGCTAGTAATTCCCGGCATCGCCGCCGTGCCCCCAGTAATCACAATGCCACCGGGCAAGTCCAATGCGTGCGCGTCACTTAACGCTTCGTTGAGCCGCGTGAGGATCTGGGTCACACGTGCTTCGATGATTTCCGAGAGGTACTTTTCTGAAATCATTGCCGGGTTGGGTTTCCCCACCACCGTTACGGGGAAGGTTTCATCCTCGCTGGCGGCGAATGAATCGGCATTACCAAAGTCGCGCTTGAGTTTCTCCGCGGATGTGTAGTCGGTATTGAGCACGATGGAAATATCCTTCGTGATGTTCTCGCCACCCTCACGGTCAGCGTACGTGAACTTCAACTTATGGTCGTGAATGACCGCCGCCGTCGACTGGCCGCCACCAAGATCAATGACCACCGTTCCGAAGTCCTGTTCCCCATCGGAAAGTATGTACTCACCCAATGCCAACGGATTGACTACCATCTGCTCAATAGCAAGGCCGGCTTTGTTAACCGCCCGCTTGATGTTGTGCACCACGGTCTTCGGTACCGTAAGCAGGAGGCCGCGCATTTCAACCCGAACACCAATCATCCCACGTGGATCCTGAATACCATCAAAGCCGTCAACCGTGAACTGACTCGGAATCACCGCGATAACTTCCCGTTCGGGTGGCAAGTTCCTCATCATGGCCGTTGCGGCCACGTTACGGACATCGGCGTCCGTGATTTCCTTGCTCGTTTCACCCACGGCAATCATACCGGTCACGCGTTCAATTTGTAGCAGACTGGCCGGCACACCCACAACCACCTGGTTAATGGTGATGCTGGCCTTATCTGCGGCCTGCTGTACGGCAGTCTGAATGGCAGCCGCAGCCTGGTCAATATCCACAATCACCCCACGGGACAAGCCGCTTGAGTGCTGGTTACCCATGCCAATCACACTCATTTGTCCAGAATTAACTTCAGCAGCAATGACCTTAATTGAGGTGGTCCCGATATCCAGGCCGACATAAATGTCTTGATTAGCCATTAATCTGGACCCTCCTTTATTTTTTCGTTATTCGTAATCGTCAATTTAATAGTTTTTATTACTTCTTTGAGTGTACCACACTGTTTCCCAAATGCGCACCACGTAAAGGCCAGATTAACGTAATTAACGGCTATTTAGTACTCTTGGGAGTGAAGAAGGCCCCCACCTCTAAATCAACGGTTCCTGTTTTATTAACCTGTTTAATAATTGTAGGGTAATACTTAATTTTTTTGCCAACGGTGCGACTATCGGCCACGATGGTATTTCCATCACTCATGGTGATAGTAATCTGGTAGGGATTGCCCCCACCACGAGCGGATTGCACCTCGGAAATATCGTGGCGAATACTAGTCGGAAACTTAGCCACCACCCGCACTACCCGTTGCAGGCCATTGCCAAAACCCTTAAAGATGAGGTCCCCCGACTTGGGGGCGGACGTACCAGTGCGAATGATGGTGCCATCGTCGAGTAGCGCGTGGTAACTGTCGCCGCGTTGGACATAGCCCACCGTTTCGTGTTCAGTGACGGTAATCGTGACGTCACGAGCACCAGTCACCTGCGCCTTGGCGGACGCCACGCGCGCGACGTGTTTAACCACCCTTTGCCCGACATGCTGGCCGTTAAGCCAGACAGTGGGGATCAGGCTACTATTGGTCAAGCCACTCGCCCGCTGCACCGTACTGGCGCTAACGTTCGTGTTGCCACGAACACGCACCGTGCTAACCTTGGATACTGGTAACGCCAGGTACCCCGTAACGATGGTCAACAATACCAACGGTGGCACGATGATTGCGAGGTTCCGGCGGAGACGGTGTTGCCGGACCCCCTCGAGGTGGGGCAAAGGCGCGGCAACACCCCGCCGACCCTTCTGTGGGTGCGGCGTCGGATTTTTAAAATTACCCCTCCCGGGTGTTGCGGGTTCGTCTTTGCGTCCCATGCGGTTCTACCCCCTCATGACATCCTGCATCGTCTTAATTAAGCGGTCCGTGGCGTCAGGTACACCCTGACCCTTTGCTGCCTGCGCCATTGCCTGCAGCCGGTTGCCATCCCCCATCAGGGTATCGATGGATTGAGTGAATGTGCTGTCCAGCTCTGGTTCGGTAACCACGACCGCCGCACCAGCGTCTGCTAATGCCTGGGCATTGTGAAACTGGTGGTTGTGCGTCACGTTCGGGCTAGGAATCAGGATTGACGGCAAGCCGAGCGCCGTAATTTCCGCCAAAGTAGTGGCCCCACTGCGACTCACTAGCAACTGCACGTCTGGTAACACCCGCTCCATGCGGTCGATGTAGGGCACAATACTGATATTACCGGTAGTGTCACCCGCGTCTTCACGCACCCGCTTGTAGTGCGTCCGACCCGTGGCAAAGAGGACTTGGTAGTCACTCCGTGCAAAGGTCGGTAAGGCCGCCAACACGGCTTTGTTGAGCATGGGTGCACCACGCGAACCCCCAAAAATCAGCACGGTGCGTTTTTTTGGATCCAGTCCAAAGTCGGCCAGCCGGTCGTTTGGCGCCAGTCCGGCCACCTGTTGGGCACGGGGGTTACCCGTAATCACCACCTTTGCGCGTGGAAAATCACGCGCAACCTCCGGAAAGCTAATTGCCACCTTATCCACGAAGTGCCCCAAGAACTTGTTCGTTACCCCGGCCACTGAGTTGGATTCGTGGATGACCGTCGGAATGTGCAAACGGGCCGCGGCGTACAGGGTGGCCGCCGATACGTAGCCACCGGTACCCACAACCACGTCCGGCCGAAACTTGCGTAGAATTTGCTTGGCAGCACCCACACTCTTCAGGAACAGCTGCACCGTGTGCGCGTTATACTTCAGGCCCGCCCAGTTCAGCTTGCGGCGGAAGCCCTCGATTTCGATGGTATCGAAGGCGATGCCATGGTCTGGCACAATGCGACTTTCCAGTCCTCGCTGTGTTCCCACGTAAAGGACGTCATCCAGCAAATCGCGTTCCTTCAAACGGTCAATTAGGGCTAGCGCCGGGTAAATATGTCCACCGGTGCCCCCACCCGAAACAATGATACGCATAAGTCCGTCTCCTTAATTAGCTAACCAATCGTCCTATTGCAATTTATCAACATCGGCAATGAACCGATCACCACGTTCTTCAAAGGTATGGAATTGATCCCAACTGGCCGCAGCGGGAGACAATAATAATACGTCCCCGGGGTTGCTCAGCGCATAAGCCGCCGGTACCGCCTGGTCGAGGTTATCAACACGTTTGATATCTGCAATCCCGGCTTTTTGGGCCACTTCCACCATTTGTGCGGCCGTTTCACCATAGGTCACCAGTGCGTGAACGTGTTCCTTCAGTAAGGGAATCAGCGCGTCCATCGATAGGTGACGATCAAGCCCGCCGGCAATCAAGACTTCGGGTGCCTTAAATGCTTCAATCGCCACACTGGCAGCCTCAACGTTGGTGGCTTTGCTGTCATTATAGATCCGCCGACCGTTCAGCTCCTTGAGGAACTGAATGCGGTGCTTCACCCCACCAAAGGTTGCCAGTACGTGCGCAATCGCCGCGTTGCCCACACCGTACAATTTAGCGACGGTCATCGCCGCGAGGGCATTCTCCACGTTGTGTGCGCCAGGAATTTTAATCGTATCCGCCTCAACAACACGTTCACCGTCAAAGCACAGCCAACCGTCCGCGTCCACCAACGCCCGGGCACCAGCAACACCGGTGCGCGAGAACGGTACCACTTGGGCCTTCACGTTCTGCGCGAGGTCCCGCCACTCCTCTTTGTCCCAATTAATGACAAAGTAGTCATTAGCCGTTTGGTTCATCGTAATCCGCATCTTAGCAGCGATGTAGTTAGCCCGCGAGCCGTGGTAATCGAGGTGTGCCTCGTAAATATTGTTCAGTACCGCCACGTGTGGCCGGAGTGTATCAATTCCCAGTAATTGGAAGCTGGAAAGCTCCGCCACAATTTTGCTACCCGGGCCGGCCTCTTGTGCCACCTGGGACAATGGAATGCCGATGTTCCCACCGACGTGTGCCTCAACACCACCCTCATTGAGCATCAGCCCAATCAAAGTGGTGGTGGTAGTCTTCCCGTTCGTCCCAGTAATGCCAACCCACTCTGCCTCGGATACCTGGAAGGCCAATTCTGGTTCGGTGATAATCGGTAATCCCAGTTCCTGTGCCCGTTGAACCATCACGTTGCTGTACGGGATCCCAGGATTCTTGACCATCAAACTAAAGTCTTCGTCGAGCAACGACACGGGGTGACCACCGGTAATGACCCGGACCCCCTCGGACAATAACTCCTGTGCATCCGGGTTGTTATCAAAGTCCTGTGCGTCGTTGACCGTCACTAACGCGCCCAGCTTGTTCAGTAACCGTGCTGCGTTCACCCCACTTTTGCCCAAACCAAGAACAATCACCTTTTTATTCTGATAGTCAGTAATTTGCTTCATAGTGCCCTAAACTTCTTTCTATTATGTATGCTCCGCCACAGCGACGGAGCGTGTATTTAACTGCTTAAACCAATCTTATAGTGCGAACGCCAAGTATAGGCCACTCGCAACTGCGCCCACGATCCAGAAGGTAATATCGATGCGCCACTCGCTCCACCCGCTCATCTCAAAGTGGTGGTGGATTGGGGACATTTTGAAAATTCGCTTACCCGTCAACTTGAACGATAGAACCTGGAGAATCACGCTGGCGGTTTCGCAGACAAAGATAATCCCAATGAGTAATAGCGACCACTCACGGTGCAGCATCAGCGCCACCACGGCCAGCATCCCCCCGAGCGCGAGACTACCCACATCACCCATAAAAATTTTGGCTGGTTTGTGGTTGTAGAGCAAGAACCCTAGGAGCGCCCCCACCGTCACTAAGCAGATAATCAGGACATCGGTACGGTGATCGTGAGCGGCAATGAATGCGTAAGTACCAAAGGCAACGGTCCCTTGACCCGCAACCAGGCCGTCCAAACCGTCAGTCAAGTTAACCGCGTTACTGAAGCCCACCATCCAGAATGCCGCGAACAAAGTGTAGAGTAAAACACTGTTAACGGGGCCAATGAACGGCACGGTGATTACCGGCGCGAAGCCTTCGTGGAGAAATACCACCAAGAACACGGCGGCCCCCACTAACTGTCCGAGCAACTTTTGCCAGGCACGAAGACCAAGGTTACGGTGATTAACCACCTTCACAAAGTCGTCCACAAATCCCAGAACGCCGTACAATACTAGGATAAACAGGGCCACCCACACCGTCATGGTTAGTTGGTGCGTCCAGGCTGCCACCCAGATTGCCGACACGACAATCGCCAGAATGAAGACGACGCCCCCCATTGTGGGGGTACCGTTCTTTTTGGCGTGCCATTTAGGGCCCTCGTCGCGAATCGTCTGCCCCTCATGATTCATCCGCATAAACCCAATGAACAGGGGGAGCAGGATCACGGTGATGGCAAATGCCGACACCGCAGGAATTAACATCTGTGCAAGTTGCATGGTAAACCTCGTTTTCTATTGTGCGGTAAACGTAATGGTACCGCCTGTATCAGGGATTAACGCACCTGCCTTGATGCTCTGTGCACTTGCGTAACCGGAACCCTTCAACTTAAATTTCTTTCCGGTAATCTGGGCCAATTTTAACACATCCGATTTAGACCAACCACTGACATCTGGCATGGTCATTGCACCGTTGGTGAGTAAAAGCACCCGGCTGCCGTTCAGCGCGGTCTGTCCCGCCACCGGCAATTGCTGCACAACTTTGCTCCCAGTACCCACCGTGGCAACGTTATAGCCAGCGTTGGTGAGCTCCGATTGGGCGGCAGAAGTTGACTTATTCGTTACTGCCACCATCTTAGCGCTGGTCGTGTCCTCAGTGGTGGTCGTATTCGCCGCATCATCGCTGGCCGCGTCCAAAGCCAGGGCGCGTGTAATCAGCGGTTTGAAAATTTCGGCCATCATTTCTTCGGCCGACTTCGTGTAGTTTTGCGGCTGCTTCATGGTGATGTACAACAGGTACTTTGGATTCTTCGACGGCACCATACCGGCAACACTGAAGATATAGTTCGAAGCACCAGTCAGGTAACCATTGTTCCCGGCGATTTGAGCGGTACCGGTTTTAACGCCGACGTCGACGCCATCCATCTTATAAGCACCACCGGTACCAATATCGGACTGCACAACTTGCACCATGGCCTTACGAACGTCTTTAGCGGTGCTGGACTTAATAATCCGGCCCTCGGTCTGCTTGCCGTACTTTGTCACCGTACCGTTAGCGGCCACGGTTTTACTGATAATCCGTGGTTTCAGCATGACCCCGTTATTGGACACAGCCGACATCGCCTGTAACATTTGCATCACGGTAACGTTCACCCCTTGACCATACGCAGTAGTGGCTTGGGTGGTAGAGTTGCTAAACGACAGCGTACCCGGATTTTCACTCGGTAGCGTCACGCCCGTCTTCTTACCAAAACCAAACTTCTTCAGGTAGTGATGCCACGTTGAGCTACCCATGTCCTCTTCCAGTTTAACCATCCCCACGTTACTGCTACGGGTGAAGGCCTCTGACAAAGGAATGGTGCCCCAACCACTGCGGTTCCAGTCGTACAAAGTCGTGTCGCCCACCTGAATGCTACCGGATTGATAGTATTCGTTCGGGTTGTAGTGACCGGAGTTAATTGCCGCGGACAGGGTCATGATTTTCATCACGGACCCCGGTTCGTACGCGTCTTGTACTAGCGCATCACGCCACATGTCACTAATTCCGTCCCCGGTTTGTAGTGAGAACGTCGGCCGCTGACTCGCAGCGATGATCGCCCCCGTTTTGGCATTCATGAGCACGGCCGTCATTTCTTTAGGGTCGTACTCGGTCTGTACATTGCTCATCAATGATTCCAAGTAGTTTTGTAGGTTGCTATTAATGGTTGTGTACACGGTACCGCCGTTTTTGGCCGCGACGGTTTGCGCCTTGCTGGTACTTAACTGGTAGCCGTAGTTATCCACCTGGCTGGACGTGTGCCCATTTTTACCCGACAGCAGGCTGTTGAAATACTTTTCCAGTCCCATCGTGCCCACAATCGTCGCGTCATCGCCAGTCCCCTTAACCGTAGTCTGACCGATAACGTGTGAGGCAAAGATATCATCTTCATACAGGCGTGAGGACTCGCTGGTGAAGTGAATACCTGGCAGCTTCAACTTGCTGATCTGCTGTTTGATTGCCAGCGACAACCCACTACCAGCAGAACCGAATTCCACCTGCTTGGTCTTCTTGCTGGTTGGATTCAGGTAGACCAAAATCTTGTCTTTCGCCAACGGCAGGTACTTGGCCAATTCCGTCGCTGTGCGTTCCTTATCGGTCACCAGTTTTTCTTTGTCACCCGAGTATAGCGGCCGAATAACAGCATAAATCGAGTAGGTTTTGCTGGCTGTCGCAATCGTGTTACCATTCGCGTCAACAATGCTTCCCCGCTGGGCCTGCAGCACCGAGGTCCGTGTTTCTTGGGTTAGCCGGCTCTTCTTGAGGTTATGTGCGTCAACATACCCCCCGGAAATAACACAAAAACGATAAACAAAAACGCAGAAGACGACCAGTGTAATCACCAATATCAAGACACCAAAGACTTGGCGGTTCATCCGGAGGCGCGATTTTGAAAACCGTTGTTTTGATTGCTTATTCATTTGGTAACCTGCTTGATATTACCGTCGTTAACCGTCAGCCCGTGCTGCTGGGCAAAGGCGGCTAGCCGGCTCGAAGCGGTCAGTTCCCCAACCGACTGTTGGTAATTGGTCACGCGGTCGGAAGCGCTGGTAATCTTCGTTTGAAGGTTTTGATATGTACGCGTGGTGGACGCTAACCCAAACTGAGTGCTAAGTATTAATAATGCGATGCCCACGGTCGCCAGCCCAATGCAAGCGGTGAGCACGCGTTCCACCATGCTGAACGGCACCCGCTGGGGTTGTGCAACCGTCTTCGGTCGCGCCGATGGTACCGGCCGGGTTTGTGGTTGTGGCGTCGGCCGTAGCTGTGGTGCGGCCGCATCAAATTTTCTTGCTGTATTGTCCATAATGATACCCCCTACATTAACCGTTCCAGCACCCGGAGCTTGGCGCTGTGTGCGCGGTGGTTGTGTGTGATTTCTTCATTACTAGGTAAAATCGGTTTGCGTGATACTAGCTTAAAGTCTGGCTGGGCGCTATCCGGAATGACCGGTAACCCACGGGGCACATCCGCCACCTGAGTTTGTTCCTTAAACATCGTCTTGACCAACCGGTCCTCTAAGGATTGGAAGGTAATGACGGCAATGCGTCCACCAGGATTGACGGTGGCAATCGCCTGCGTCAGCGATTCCTCAAGGGCACCGAGTTCATCGTTAACGGCGATCCGAACGGCCTGGAAGACTTTTTTCGCCGGATGACCACCAGTCCGTCGAGCAGCGGCAGGTATACCGGCCTTAATCAGATCGACCAACTCAAACGTGGTTTCAACTGGGTGCTGTGCCCGAGCCTGCTCAATCTGCCGGGCAATCTGCTTGGCGAATTTTTCTTCCCCATAACGGCTGAAGATGCGAACCAACTCACCAAATGGCCACTCATTAATGATGGTGCGGGCAGTCAACGTTTGACTCTGATCCATCCGCATATCCAAGGGTGCATCAAACCGGTACGAAAACCCGCGCGTAGATTCATCAAATTGTGGACTGGAAACGCCGAGGTCGTAGATAATGCCGTCGAATCCACGTACGTCTTCCGCCGCCAGTGCCGATTGTAAGTTACGAAAGTTCGTATGTAGCAGGTGTAGGTTGGCTGGAAATGGCTGTAATTGGTGTTCAACCGCGGCAATGGCTTCGGCATCCTGATCAAAGGAGTAGAGCTGGCCGTCTTGCAGGTGACTCAGAATCAACTGCGTATGCCCGGCACGTCCCAAGGTAGCGTCAACGTATATTCCGTCTGGCTTGATGGCAAGAGCTTCAACCCCTGCATGTAGTAATACTGTCTCGTGTGTATACGTCATAAGCTATAACCCGAAGTCCATTAAGTTTTCAGAAATTTCATCGAAGTCTGACTCAGCGTCCGTTGCAAATTGTTCCCAACGTTCGGTGCTCCAAATTTCGATGCGGTTGGCAACCCCGACCAGTACGCAGGCCTTATCCAAAGCTGCGTGGGTCATCAGCGGTTTAGGAACGTTGATCCGGCCCTGCTTGTCCAGCTCACACTCCGTGGCTGCGGAGTACAGCAGACGAACAAAGGTCCGGGCGTTCTTCTGGGTTAGCGGCAGGGTTTGTAGCTTTTCCTGCAGCTTGGCCCATTCCGACTGGGGATAACCAAAGAGGCAGCCGTCCATCCCGCGGGTCAAAACAAAGTCATCACCCAGTTGTTCGCGGAACTTTGCGGGGATAATTAAACGTCCCTTTGCATCCAAGTTGTGATGAAACTCACCCATGAACATAGACGGCACCTCCCTTCATGATTCTAATATTACCACAATCCCCCACTTCCCACCACAATTTGTGTTATTTTCTCCACACTTTCCACTTATTTGACGATGACCTTAAACAAAAGGCAAGCAAAAGGCCCGAAAGCATTGGCTTTCGGGCCTTAACGGGTATGTGGGGAGTGGTGGGGACTGCGCCCCTATTTTGGGCAATTAGGTGGTGATTTCGCCCAAATCGAACCCTTGTTCGTGTTATTAAGCGGTCCAAATGATGGCGCCGACCCACCAAACGGTTGACAGGACCCCTAAAATACCAGCGAGCTGGGTAAAGTACCGTTTGAATAATAAGTCATATTCCCGGTAGATGGTCACCCCCACCCAAATGAGTGCAACCAAGCAAGTCGCAAAGGCGCACACGAACAGGTAGTCAGGGTGTGACCACGTTAACAAGATGATGCCCGCACCGTTCACGACCGGGATTAGGAGTAGCAACGGCTTCAACCCACGACGACGATGGCGCACCAGCACCCACAGAGCTAGCGTTACCACTAACCACACCAGGGGTAAAACCAAACCGACAGTATGCATGTCATTCACCTCTACTCCGATTGTACCAAAAATTCACGGGTTGGTGTTTGGTACCTGCAGCAGTAGTGGTCACCGGCAGCGTGGGTTGGGCCGGGGAGCTACGGCTTACGTGGGGTGCTCCGCGGTAACCACAGCTAGGGCGAAGGTTGGGTTGTTGCGAACCCGCAGGTGGGCTTTGGGACTGCGGCTT
>NZ_BCVS01000050.1:0-17260 GCF_001591865.1 Lacticaseibacillus pantheris DSM 15945 = JCM 12539 = NBRC 106106 | reverse complement strand
GCAGCCACCTTAACTGGTGGCTATTTTTATGGAGGTGATTACATTGCCAGCATCATATACGCGTACGCCGAACACACACACGCACCATCGTCGCGACCAGTCGTACTACAACCGCTACAAGCGCGACCCGGTTGCCAACGCGTTCTATCAATCGCAAGTGTGGGAGCATATGGCAGCACGAGTCAAGGCCGAGTCGTATAACACGTGTGCCATCTGTGGTCATACCTATGACCAGCCAGGCAAGCTAATCACTGACCATATCGTGCCGTTACGAGTTGACAAGCGTAAGCGACTCGACCGCGACAATCTCTGGTGTATCTGTCAGCAAGACCACTACTGGAAAACAAAATTGGAAAACAAAGTATATCAGTCAGAATCATTAATCGAGAATCTTGACACTGCCAAGCGCTGGGGTGCTAACGAATGCAAGAAGTGGGTGCTTGAACACAAACGGAGGATGTAATGATTGAAGAGTGGAAACCAATCAAACAATACGAAGGCATTTATGAAGTTAGCAATCTA
Source organism: Lacticaseibacillus pantheris DSM 15945 = JCM 12539 = NBRC 106106 (assembly GCF_001591865.1). NCBI lineage: Bacteria > Bacillati > Bacillota > Bacilli > Lactobacillales > Lactobacillaceae > Lacticaseibacillus > Lacticaseibacillus pantheris. The sequence continues at coordinate 16,738 of NZ_BCVS01000050.1, read as the reverse complement.
GGGCGTGTACGAAGTGTAGACAGATTTGATACTAACGGACACCACTTACGCTCCGTCGTGTTAAAACCACACTACAACAAAAAAGGATATGCACGAGTTTCCTTGTCTGTTGGCAATCGTTCAAGATATATGCAAATACATCGCTTAGTTGCACTGACATTTATTCCTAACCCATTAGATCTACCCGTGGTCAATCACAAGGACGAATGCCCTAGCAACAATAATGTAACCAATCTAGAGTGGTGCAACACAGAATACAATGTGAACTATGGTACTGGACTGCAACGGCGTTCGAACAATCCTAGATGGCAGAAGGCTACACTTGTTAACCTTAGTAAAGCTAGCAAAGTAGCACATGCCAAGGCACGCAAACAAGTAATTGCAACTAACGCCGAGGGTAAGTCGACAGCATTTGAGTCAGTTAGATGTGCCGCGAAAGCGTTAGACATTACAAGCAGTAACATCAGTCGATGCTGCAATAATATAAGAAAGTCGGCTGGCGGATATAATTTTAGTTTTGCATAAGTGTTTACTTATCGAAATCGTTAATAGATAACCTGGACGTGGCGAATAAATGGAATGAAAAACGTTGTCGTGAGTGAGTTTTGTCTAAAGAAAAATAACCCCCGCCCCTATGTTCGAGGAGGGAAGCTCACACAGCAACTGTCCTTTTGTCGCAAACGCATTTTTTAAAAAGTTCACTTTTGGGCCCTGGGGGCCCGCCAGAATAGGAGGTAGCCATATTGAGTACGGACTTAAAAATAGTAAAAAAAGAGGGCGAAATGCCCGCAGATACGACCGATGACCTGGCAGAAATTCAGGTCACACCGCCGAAGCATCTTGACCAAGCCGCCAGCCACCTGTGGACGAATCTAATTCCCGAAATTCGCAAGATGGGCTACCTCAAAAAGGTGGACCAAGCGAATTTGGAGCTGTATTGCAAGTACTACAGCATGTATCTGGCATCAGAGGAGCTTATCCGCAAACAGGGACTGTGGCTGTACAACAAAGACCATGAGGCCGTTAAGCGGTCACCAGGTGCTACTCAGTTAGATGCCTGTGTGAAGGGCTTGCGGGAGCTAGGACACGAATTAGGGCTGTCGTTTGACGCAGGCATGCGCACTCTCTCTGTGGGTGAACCTAAGCAGGAGAAGAAGACACCATTGCAGGGGGTGAAGTTCGGTGCGGAAGTATGACTATACCGGTGTCACCGATATTCGGGCGTATATGGCGCCGTACGAGGCCGATTATGCTGGACTGCCTGCACAGTATGGTGACCCAGGCACACGGTACGCGTATGACGTAATGTTTACTGACCGGTATCTCGCCGGCCGTGACGTGCAGCTAGCGTGTATTCGCCACCTAAACGACCTGCTTCGCATTGGCGATGATGATTTTCCATACACGTACGAAGTGCCGATGGTAGACGCTATTGAGTATTTTGTCGGTCTGCTGCCGAACCCGGACAACATTAAGGTCAACATCAAGCCAATGCGCTGGCAGTCGTTTATCCTGGACAGCCTGATTGGTTGGCGTAAGGGGAACGGCACGCGCTTTACCACGTCGAATATCAGTGTTGCACGTGCTCAAGGCAAGACGTGGATCGCGTCAATGCTGATGAATTTTTACTACTTCGTCGTTGGCTGGAACGCATCATCACAGGACTTTCTGGTGGCCAGCTACGATAGCGACCATTCCACGAAGCTGTTTAACGATGTGAGCCTGCAAGCCAAGCAAATTATGCAGCTAGACGAATTTCGAGAAGATGCCATTAAGAGAGGTGTGGACGCACAAACCACCCAGGTTATCGCCAAGAATACCAAAAACACTATTCGCAAGGGCACCAGCGAGGGTGGCGGGTTCGATAGTTTCCATAACCTACTAGCAATTTATGACGAAATTGGTAATTTACGTCCAGCCAAAAATGAAACGTTAAAGCAAATCACGTCCGGACAGAATAATATTGATAACCGTATGTTTGTCAAAATCTCGACCGCTTATCCGGACATTAAGGTCAAATTTAAGTCTGACGAAGACTCGATGCGGGCCGAAATTGAGAAGGACTATTTGCGGTCGTCCGACAACGTCTTCCAGGTGATTTACGCCCAGGACAGTGAGGAAGAAGCCTTCGCGCCCGAGACTTGGGGCAAGAGCAACCCGAATTTACTGGAAATGAGTAAGTCGGCGTACGAAAAACAGCTGACGTCACTAAAGCAGGACTTTGCGGACAACGAACGTGAAGGCACGTTAGCGACGTTCGTCAATAAGACGCTCAACCTGTGGTCGCGACGGTTCCAGAATAGCTATCTCTCTCTCGACGTGATTCAAAAAGCCCAGAAAGCTGATTTTGACGTCCACGGCCGAGAAGTGTTTATCGGGTTTGACGCTAGTCAGAGCAATGACAACACATCTATTGGGTTTGAGTACCCATATCTAGACGGAAAGACGCACATGTACCGGGTCGAACAACACAGCTTTATTCCGTTTGCCCAGGCAAAAACATTAGCCGCTAAGTCCAAGCAAGACGGTCTCGACTATGCCGAGCTGGAAGACCAAGGCTTGGTCAGTGTGACCAACCTCGCCAGCGGGGTTATTAACAAACAGCAGGTTTATCAGTGGCTCGTGCAGTATGTCCATGAGAATCGGCTACGCGTACGTGGCATTGCGGCTGATCCAAACCTAGCTTCATGGTTCGTCAAGATGATTGAAAACTATCAGCCAGACTGGCCTAAGCCGGTTGAGCTTCGGCCGACGTCATTTTATCTGTCTGTGCCAACCAAGGACTTCCAAAACCTCTTTGTTAACGGCAACGTCACGATTCCGGACGATCCATTACTGGTGGACGGCTTTAATAATGCTGTGGTGGTTGAGGACAAGGGTGGCGCGGTCAAGATTGACCGTCAAAACCGCACGAGTGACCACATTGACACGGCCGACGCAATTATTAACGCGCACTATCTGGCCCAAGACTATTTCGAGAATTTTCACGGGGATGATTACAACCCGATGTCCGACATGACTTCGGACGAAAAGCGTAATTACTTTAAAGCAATGTTTGGAGGTGGCAAGTGATGTGGACGAAAGCGTTAGCGTTTCTAAGTAACTGGATTAGCGTCATCTTATGCGTCTGTGGGCTAATTTTACTGTCTTTGGGCGCATTTATGTTAAATACCATTGTCGGTGTTGCCTTCACAGGCATTGAGTTCATCGCCGCCGCCGTCCTGATTGAGCGGGAAAGGGGGTGATTAAATGGGACTTTTAACGCCGCACAATTACGCGCGGCACAAGGTTAAGGACTATGTTTACCCGTCGAACAGCAATTTCGGTAATGCTTTACAGTCACTGATTGCTGGCAAGCCGATTTCGTACGTGTCGGCCGAGTTGGCACTCAAAAACACCAACATCTACAGCGTGGTCAACCGTATTGCGTCTGACGTCGCGTCAGCTCACTTTAAAACCGAAAATCTAGCGTCTCGTGGTCGACTGGAAGAACCCAGCACGATTATCGGGCGCTTTTCTTTTTGGCAATCAGTCGTTTTACAGCTTTGTATGACCGGTAACGCCTATATTCCCCTAGTACCCGGCAATTTGGAGCACGTACCGGACTCAGATGTCCAAATTGACTATCTGGAGGGCAATACAGGCATCATCTACCAGGTTATGGAGAGCAACGACCGGCCGGCAATGACGCTGCGGCAAGACCAAATGCTCCATTTTCGGCTCATGCCGGACGCACGGTACCGCTATTTGATTGGTCGGTCGCCACTAGAATCACTGCAAGACTCCATCAAACTCGACAACGAAGCGACCAAAAACAACATGGACGTGATGGACAAACAGATTAACCCAGCCGGCAAGCTCACGATTGACCACTATCTGGCTCATGGCGAGGACCTAGAAGCCGCTCGTGACGAGTTTGAGAAGGCCAACAGCGGCGAAAACTCTGGCCGACTGATGGTTTTGCCTGATGGCTTTAGCTATGACCAGATTGAGATGAAGACCGACGTCTTCAAGGCACTGGCTGCCAACTCCGCATATTCGGCCGACCAAATCAGTAAGGCTTTTGGGGTGCCGTCCGACATTTTAGGCGGTGGGACGTCCACGGAGAGTCAACACAGCAACATCGACATGATTAAAGCAACCTATCTAGCAAATCTCAACACGTACGTCAATCCAATTGTGGATGAACTGCGGCAAAAGATGCATGCGCCGGATTTGGAGCTGGATATCAAGGATATGTTGGACGTTGACGATTCTACGCTTATCAACCAGGTAAACACACTAGTGCAATCGGGTACCATCACACCGGAACAGGGGCAGTACATGCTCACTCGCTCCGGTTTTTTGCCGTCAGGATTGCCAGCATACGAACCAGTGAAGGGAGGTGATAACAATGACAATCAAAATTAGCGGCATGATTACCAACGATGACGACGCGCCAATCTATCGCGACTGGCTAGGCATGGACGTGGTGTCCCCAAAGGATGTGACCGACAACCTGCCAGACGATGGATCGGACGTCGACGTCGAAATCAACTCATATGGTGGCGAAGTTGACCCCGCGGCCGAAATTTACACAGCTTTACGGTCGTACAAGGGCAACGTCACCACCAAAATTACCAGTGCGGCCTATTCAGCGGCGTCAATCATCGCTATGGCTGGGGATGTGGTGCAAATCTCGCCCACAGCTCAGTTAATGATTCACGAGTCGTCAGGTGGTGCTGAAGGCAACAAGCACGCCATGCAACGAGCCGGCAATATGATGGACGCGACTGACAAAGCCATCGCCAATTCATACGCGGCTAAGTCTGGACGACCGGTCGAAGACTTTTTGGACTTGATGGCCGAGGAAACCTGGCTACCAGCGCAAGAGGCCAAAGATTTAGGTCTTGTGGACGAAATCATGACCTTTGACGAACCGAATGCGGCTCCGGTCACTAATTCCGCCCGGCCAATGTTGGCCCATGACAAGTTCGAGCGTATTAAAGCACTCATTACCAATCAGAAACAAAATACTGCACCAGAACCTAGTCAGAATGCGTTGCTACAGCGCAAACTGGCTATTTTTTATGGAAAAGAGGATGAATAATGGACAAGTTACAAGTGAAATTTAACGAAGTCTCCGCACATTGCGCCGACTTAAACTCCCAGCTTAACGCAAAGTTGCTGGACGACACTGCCACGCCTGAAGACGTGAAGAAGATTAAGGACGAACTGAACGCTGCCAAGGTACGCCGGGACGAACTGAACGAGCAAATCAAGGCCATTAAGCCCGCTGAACCAGCCGACAATGGCAATAAGAAGGGCACTGACATTACCCCGAAGAAGAATGACAAGCCTGATATCAAGAAAGCTATCAACGATTACCTGCACTCACGTGGCAAAGTGGTTGACGATGCGGCCCAGCAGGTAACTTCAACCGAAGCCGGCGTGCTGATTCCGGAAGAAATCATCTACAACCCTGAAGCTGAGGTTAACAGTGTTGTTGACCTGTCTACTCTGGTCACCAAGACTGCTGTCACCACGCCCAAGGGTACTTACCCAATTTTGATGCGTGCCACCGATCGGTTTAACTCCGTTGCTGAACTGGCCGAAAACCCAGCGCTGGCCGCACCAAACTTCAAGCAGGTTGACTGGTCTGTCGACACGTACCGTGGTGCAATTCCGCTGTCCGAAGAATCTATTGCCGACTCTGCGGTTGACCTGACTGCATTGGTAGGTAACAGTATTCGCGAAAAGACGGTTAACACGTACAATGCTTTGATTGCGCCAGTTTTGCAGGGCTTTACGGCCAAGTCAACGACTGTTGATACGATTGTGGACGACATCAAGCATATCTTAAACGTCGACCTCGACCCAGCTTACGCACGTGCAATGGTTGTGACCCAGAGCTTCTTCAACGTGCTGGACACCTTGAAGGACAAGGAAGGCCGCTACCTGCTGCACACCGCGACCGACTCCATTACCGATGGCACCGCAAAGGGTACTGTTTTGGGTGTACCGGTATATGTTGTTGGTGACACTGTTTTGGGCACTGCTGATGGCGACCAGAAGGCGTTCATCGGTGACCTCAAGCGGGCTGTGCTGTTTGCTGACCGCCAGCAAACCACGCTCGCATGGATGGAGAACAACATCTACGGCCAGTACCTGGGTGCTGCATTCCGCTTTGGCGTTAAGGCTGCCGACACGAACGCTGGTTACTTTGTGACGGTCCCAAAAGCGTAACGCCGACGCCGAAGCCAACGACCGGACTCAAGATGAGCCAGGCCACCGCTTCGATGAAAGTCGGCGATACTAAGCAAGTAACTGCCACCGCCGACCCAGCCGACGCTGACGATGCGGCGACAGTCAACGCGGCCATCACGTACGCTAGTGACAATACTGCTATCGCTAAGGTAGCAGCTGATGGCACGATTACCGCTGTTGCCGAAGGTACTGCTACTATCACGGCAACGAGCGGTAGCTTTACGGCATCCGTCAAGGTTACTGTCGTGGCCGCATCTTAGGAGGTGACCGCATATGGCAGCTAATGATGTAACTGTCACTAACGACCAGATTACTGACATGCAAGACTATCTTAATCTTGATACGGGTGTGGACGAAGACACACTCAAGAGTCTGATTGAGATGGCAATTGCGGTCACGGTCGACGCGGCTGACCGAACTATTCCAGTTAGCTTTTATCAGCGATATCCGGAATTTAAGCAGGCCGTACGTGTGCTGGTTGACTTCATGTACTACTCACGTGGTACGTTAAGCGACCAGAAAACGGCCTATCCTCCTAGTTTCTTGATGATGGTAAACAGCTTTCGCTTCAAGATTCGAGGTGATTACGACGCAAGTAGCAGTCAATCGGTTTAACCATAAGATTTATTTTGGCACTGTTAAATCGGTTGCCAATGACTACTCTGGTGGCTATGACCAGCAGTTTGTCACCCAGCTCACGCTCCGGTATGCAACGTACCAGCGCACACAAACCCAGCAGTATGCTTTGCTGGGCACGGAACTGGAAGACACAACGGTTATCGTCGTACGCCGCGGCATGGTGACTGACAAGAGCCTGACTGCTGTTTTCCCTGGCAGCACGTCTCAGTACGACATCGTAACCATCTCGCGTGATGCAGCCGGTCTACCAGTCGGGTACGACTTGATTACACTCAAACAGCAGAAAGGGGTCAAACGGTGATGAATCTAGACGAACAGCTCGACAGTTTTGTTAAGCAAGTCGGCAAGACTATTCCAAATGACGCCCAAAAGCGTGAGATGACTAAAGCCGGTGCCGATGTTCTGGTCGATCGCCTCAAGACGGCTACCCGGGAAAAGCACTACCAGCAAGGCCGCGATACCAGCAAGGTAAAGCACCTAGCTGATAGTGTGGACGCCGAATCTTTGGATGAAACCGACCAAAAGGTAGGTTATGAAACAGCAGAAGCTAGCGGTATTAACCATGCACGTATCGCCCGTCTGCTTAACGATGGTTGGAAAGGGCATCCTGGTGACCACTTCCACAGTCTGGCGTTGAAACAAGCTGAACCGGACGTTTTTAAAGCCGAGCAAGCTGAATATCAAAAGATTACGGGAGGCGATGACTGATGGATATGCCAGTAGTCATTGCCGAGCGGCTGGTCAAATCAGCGGGTTTTACCTGGCTAGATGAGGTTTACCGTGGGGCAATTCCCAAGGAACAAGTTACTGACACCACCAGTACCACCGCGGCTATCACGGAATACGTGAGTGAACCCGCAGGCGACGCCAATGCCACGTTTAAGCGCTGGTCTATTGGTGTGGAAGTACAGGTGTACTACAAAGCTAGCGTCGATTTTAGCATTCAAGATGCCGAGATTGCGCTAGCAAAGCTTTTTAAGGCGGACGGCTGGTCGGTTGACCAGTCCAAGCCACACACAACAGACCCTGGGACTAATCAAGTCTCCAAGGTCTTTTATTTTGACAAGATTATCAATTTAAAGGAGGCCAAATAATGGCTGGATCTAGTTTTAGTGGTATCAGTTGGGTCAAGTTTGCCTTGACCGACGAAGCCGGCATGCTCATCTCTGATAGCAAGCTGGGCTTGGGTGAAGATGGTGTTTTGCTGGTTGATGGTGACGCCGAAGGTGCTACCACCGCCAATATCACCGGTTTGGAAGAAAAGGGGACTGCGCAGTACGCCAACAACAAGGTTAAGCGCATGGCACATGGTTCTCAGACACCTAGTGTGGCACTGACCATGTTGGATATGGCATATCAGTGGTCTCAGAAGATGAAGGGCTACGTTTCTGATGGCAAAGGTGGCTATGTGCTGTCCACCAAAACCAAGCCACACGTTGCTATCATGATTTGCTCTCTCGATTTCGACGGCAATAAAGACTATGACTGCTTTGCCAATGGGGAAATGATTGAAGTCGGTCGGAACCACGGGACTAACACGAACTCCGAAGTGGACTACAACGCCACCTATGAGTACGACGTTCTGGACCCACTGCGCGATGGTATTTTCATGGATGACAAGGGTGTGCAGCGTAGCTACAAGCAGTATTACAGCGCCGATGCAGGCTTTGACGAAGCGGCAATGTATGCAGAAGTGTTTGGTGGCTACAAGCTGAACCCAGCAGTCACAACTCCAACTAGTTCCGCTGCTCCAAGTGCGGCAAGCTCCGCAGCTAGTCAGGGATAATAATAATTAGACAGAGACGAGAAAAATGAGACGAGTAAATAATTAGGAGGTACACATTTGATTACGCTAAAAACAGAAGCGATTGGGCTTAAGAAGCCTGTCGACATTAAAGTCACCATCAAGCGCCGGCGTGAAGCCAACGCCATGATGATTGAGATGCTCAGGTGGGACTTGGGCTCAAACGGCCACGGGCCAATTAGCAAGCTAACCGATGAATCATCTGCTGAAGAAGTAACTAAGGCGGTCATTGCCCAACGCCAGCAAGACGAAAAGGCACTCGATGACACGATTGATTTTATCACGAATATATTAAAACTGACCAAGCGGCAACGCGAAACGGTCGAAGATACTATCGACGATGTGGAAGCCGCTCAATACGCCCAGTACGTCATTGACCGCATCAATGGTAAGCCGGAAGAACAGTTTGAGGCCGAGCAAAAAGCTGCTGAGGATATGGACCCAAAAAAAGACGAGCAGTAAAAATGCGGATGCTTCTGGCTTATAAAAATGACCAGGAGGACATCAATTACTTACTGCAACAGCTGCTATTTAACGGTCTCGCTCCCTCACAAGTAGAGGACGAGGAGTTTAACGAGCTAACCGAATTGCTGTCGGCCCGTTCTCGCGACGACCGGCCAATCAGTGCGGCCGAATTCCATCGTCGCGATAAATAATGCGGGAAGGAGGTTAAAAAATTGAAGGTTGAAAATGAAATGGCGACCAAGGTGTCAGTTGACACCCTATCCGCCATCCACAGTATGGCTGGTCTGAAGGCCGCCGTATCTGCCGTCAATAATGAATGGAAGGCACACGCCACCCAACTAAAATCTGTTGGCGACAATTTAGGCGCAGCCAAGGCCAAGTTTGAAGGCTTAGGTGACACCATCACCGCTCAAAAGGCTAAGTTGGCTGAACTCAAGCGTCAACAAGATGAAGTCGACACGTCGTCCGACAAAGGCACGGTTGCCTATGCCAAGCTGGAAAAGGAAATCTCGCAGGCCACCAACCAACTTGCTAGCTACGAAGCACAACAGCGTCGGGCTAAAGACAGCATGGATTATTATGCTACCGGGTTGGCAGACCTGCAAAAAGGCTACAAACAGACACAAGAAGTGTCCAAAAGTTACGTCGCCCGACTAGAAGCCGAAGGTCGCCAAGAGGACGCGCAGAAGGCCAAACTATCCGGACTAAAATCTGGCCTGGTCAATCTGTCCGAGCAGTACGCAAAGCAAGAAGCCGAACTCAAGCGCATAGCAGCTGAGTCTGGTGCAACCAGTGACGCGTATGCCAAGCAAAAGGTTCGCGTCAACGAAACGGCCACGGCGCTAGCTAAGTCAAAGACTGAAATGACAGATTTACAGTCCGAGATGAGCAAAACTAACCCTAGCATCTTTTCGACATTGCGTGAAAAGATTGTTGGCGTCAATGACCAGACCGAAAAAGGTTCCGGCCTGATGAAGAAGTTTGTTGGTGCCGGACTAATCACTAACGCAGTCTCAAGTGCTTGGACTAGTTTTAGTAATGGCGTAAAAGAAACTATCACAAGTGGTTTGGAACTGGCCGAAGCCGGCGAAAAATCAGCCGCCGCGTGGTCAGCGATGGGCAAGTCTGAAGATGACGTAAAGTCGCTTGGCAGTCAAGTGGCCGAGTTAAACACTAAGTCTGGTATTACCATCTCCAATTTAGGCCAGATGCAAAAGACTATCGATACCATGACCAAAGGCAATACCGACCAAACAGAAGCTATTACTGCCGGTATTGCTGGTATTGGCACTGCTAGTCGGCTGTCTGGCGACCAAGTACTTGGACTGACCAAGTCCATGACCCGAGCAGTCGCTTCAGGAGAATTAACGAGCTCCACACTCGCTCGAATGGAAAAAACAGCTCCCGCTTTGGGTGCGTCACTAGCTAGTGCTGCTGGTGTGAGCCAAAAAGCCTTTAGTGACATGGTTGCTAACGGCAAAATTAGCAGTGATAAGTTCTTGGAACTGATTGCCAAGGCTGGGCAAAATACTGATGGCGTATACAAGGAATTTGGTAAGACGGCTGAGGGGGCTAAAGCCCAGATGTCTGCCGGATGGGACCAGCTCAAGAAGAAGATGGCCGCGCCACTACTGGACGTTAACAACTCCGGTATGAGTCAGTTAGCTAGTCTCATGAGCAGTTCCATCGTCCAACAGTCAGCAACCGACTTAGGTAATGCACTCAAATCTATCGCTGAACACACAAAAGATGTATTGACATACCTGGCTGAACATCGCGCCGATGTCACCGGTAGTGCAAAGGATCTAGTCACTATTGCTAAAATCGCCGGTGGTGAGGTTTGGAGCATTTTTGCCACAGTCATCCAACATGTGGGCCAGTTTTTCGGTATATCAGCAAAAAATGCTGATGCACTAAAGAATCCGCTTGGTGCTGTTCACTCTGTACTTGACCAAATTGTCAAAAACAAAGAAGGCATTCAGAACACCGTTAAGATTATCGCCGGTCTGTGGATGGCTAAAAAAGCATGGGGATTTGCTACAGCGCTTGGCGGAGTGTACTCAAAGCTTCACGATTTAGCTAACAGCGAGTTGTTTAGTAAGATTGCCGGTAATTTCAGCACACTAAGCAAATCAGAGGTAAGCGTACCAACAGTGACGACCGGTGCGACAACAGAGGTTGGGGCAGCGGCCGCTTCAACCAGTCGCGGAATGGTATTAGCAAAGGGTGTCGGCAACACGGCCGGGGCAATTGCGGGTGTTGGTGCCGTCATCGACGTTGGTGGATCGATCGTAAAATCTCTTGTTAACCCAACGAATAGGAACAAAATTAGCGCTGCTTCGAAGTCAACTGGTGCAACAATTGGTGCCGGTATTGGTGCAACTCTCGGTAGTATAATTCCCGGAGCTGGTACTGCGGCTGGGGCCGGAATTGGTTTTGCTATTGGTGATGTCCTAGGTAGTACCAAGACGGCCCAGAGCTGGGCTAAGGCCATCGCCAAGTCTTACCACGACGCGACGGCTGGGCTCAAAGTCCCATCGCCCAAGATTGATGTGGATGATAAAGCTCTTGGCAATAGCTTTACTAAGGCGTCTAAAGCACTAAGCAAGAAGCTAGTTGTGTCGATGTCAACTGACCCCAAGACATTGGCTAAGTCAGCGGCATCAGTTAACAGCACGTATGCCAAGATGCAGAAGTCGGTTGATTCCTACTATAAAAATAAGGAAGCGGCATCTGCCAAAGACCTGCAAAAATTGGTTAATAACGGTCAGATGACGCAAGCTCAAGCTGATAAGTCACTTAAGAAGCAGAAAGCGGCTGACGCGGCGGAAGCTAAGTCCAAAAAGGCCACCTATGCGGCAATGCAAAAAGACGCGTCGGCATACTACATCAAAGCGCAAACAATCGCCAATGGTGGCACCAAAAAGCTCCAGTCCATTGCCCAAAAATACGGCAAGAATTCCGAACAGTACGAGAAGGAGAAGAACAAAGAGCTTCTGGCGGCGTACAAGTCTTACGCAAATAGCAGCGTCAAGGCGCAGATACAGAACAACAGTAAAATCACATCCACAGTGCGTGCAGGTGCTAGTCAGCAGACTAAACTGCTAGAAAAGCTCACCAAGGAAAAAGGCAAACTAAGCAATGAGCAATTGTCTAACACTGCCAAGAACGCCAAGAATGAATACAACGCCGCAGTCAAACCGGCACGTGACGCACGTGATGACATCAAAAAGGCTGCTAACGACCGGTACAAGTCAAGTAAAGCAATTGCCGAACATGAATATAGAGATTCAAAGTCAATCACCAAAAGCCAATACGATGATGCTGTAAAAAAGGCTCAAAAGCAACGTGATGATACCAACAGTGCCGCTGATGACCAGTACAAAAAGGTCACTAAACACGCGTACAACCAATATCAATCAGTTAAGGATGCTATCACCAAACAGCAAAAAGCTGTTGTTGAACAAGCAAGACAGCAGCAAGTTGGCTCAAACGACTATGCGGCACAACAGTCAAAATCAGTTGTTAATCATGCCATCAAGCAAGCCAACAGTTCAATGGACGCCAGTTCTAAGCAAGCACGTGGCACTGGCAACATTTTTGGCGGCCTGATGGATTGGTGGAATAAGTTTAATAAAGCTGTCGGTGGCGACGAGGTTAAGACGTCTAAAGGATCTTACAACTATAGTCAAATTGGCGGGCCAGCTTACGGATATGCTTCTGGTGGCTCTGTCGGGGCAACGTCTAAGGCACTTGTCGGTGAGGCAGGGCCCGAGCTCCGATACTCACCGTATAGCAAGACTGTGGACGTCCTAGGCGCACACGGTGCCCAATTTGCGGACGTCCGGAGTGGTGAGTACATCCTGAATGCTAAGGACACTGCACGGTTGATGGCTGGCACGTATGGCGGCATTCTACCGGGCTATGCCAGCGGCACTTCAGGGCTGGATGATTTTATTAATAAAATCAAGTCCGGTGCGTCTAATATCATGGACAAAATCAGTGATACGGCCGTGTCGATGTTTGATGCGATTACCCACCCAGTCGACACACTCAAAAACTTAGCGGCCAAGATTTTCGACGTTAAGTCTGTTCCAAAAGTCGGCACGCTTGCACAGAGCGCTTCCGGTGGTATGCGTGACAAGACCATTGACTGGGTAGCCAAGGCATTTACCAAGCTTAAGGATGCGGTCGACAATAGCGATCTCAAAAATCCTAGTGGCTCTGGAGCCGCGCGCTGGAAGCCATACGTCATCAAGGCCCTCAAGGCTAACCATTTTGAAGCGACGGCTTCACAGGTGGCCGCTTGGATGCGTGTTATTCAGCGTGAGTCCAATGGTAACCCTAAGGCTATCAACTTGTGGGACAGCAACGCCAAGAAGGGTATCCCGTCGATGGGGCTAGTGCAGACCATCAAACCAACCTTTGAGGCGTATAAATTTAAGGGCCACAACGATATTTACAACGGGTATGACGACTTACTAGCCGGTATTGCTTACATGGCCGCCAAGTATGGCCGTGGTGCTAGTGCCTTTACGCGTGTAAGTGGGCCCGAAGGCTATGCCAATGGTGGTATCGTCAACGGTGCACAGTACCGTTTGACTGGGGAAGCCGGCCCAGAGCTCATCATGCCGATGAGCCCATCAAAGGCTAGTCGCTCGTGGCAGCTATTGACCAAGGCCGTCAACCAAATTAACGGCGGCGCGGCTACGGTGGGTACTGATAATTCCGACGTGCTGGCCGAGATGAACGCAAAGTTTGACCGGCTGCTGGCAATGTTTGCCCAGCTCCTGGGCTTGTCAGCCGACCAAATAACGGCCATCCAGAATAGCGGTATGGATATGCCGACGATGTACAAAAAGATGGCTAAAGACCAGCGCTTGCATGATATGCAGGCGTTTTAATTTAGGGGGAATGTAAATTGAGTGAGCTTTACGTCAAAACAAACAGCAGCGATGAGGTGGCCGTATCAGAAGTCATTGAAGGTTTACAGCTACTGGATCTATCGACTGCCAGTCCGGCCGTAACGAACACGTATGACCAGGACACTGCGGTTGATGGGCAGTCAGTGGTTTCAATGACCTACGATAAAAATACAGTCAACGCGAAGTTTTGGCTGCATTTTGGGACGTGGGAGGACTATTTACTCGCTAAGCACGAAATTTACAAGCTGTTTGGAGGTCGCGAAATACACCGTCTGCGAACAGACACGGAACCATACGTGTGTGAGTATGTACTACCTACCGCGTTTGAGTTGGCACTGATTGCGGACGGTTCGCACGACGCGACGTTTACTATCCCGTTTGATAACCCCAGCGGGTATCGGTACAGCGTCAATAATTCAGATATTATGACCATCGAAGAGTTTGGCATGAATCGCCCGCTAGACGCTGACCCAGAGTATCACTTTACGTCCACAACCATGCGCGTGTTTAATGCGAGTGACATTGTAATCGACCCCTACGAACAGCGTCATGACTTAAAAATCACGACGAAATTCGCGGGTAACAGCTGCAAGCTTACGAACACTACCAACAATTCAGCGTGGACGTACACTAAGGCGGCGACACAAGCGGACACCATCATCCTTGATGGCATCGCGACAACTTTAAATGGCAAGCCAGCAAGTGCAAATACGGACTACGGGACAATCACCCTGGATCCCGGTTGGAACACAATCACGGCCACAGGCACAACCGCGATTGATTGCACTTTCAGCTTTCCATTTATTTATCTTGGATAAACTAACCGTCCAAGGGCTTGGCAGTGCCTACCGTGAGCCCCTGGCAAGCGTCAAACCGGACACCTTTAACATTCAGTGGCAAAAAAACAGCACCTGGCAGCTGGAATTTACAGCAATTGCGGACGGTTCAGTTGCGTACAGTATGCTCGACACACTGTCGTCCGTGTACTTTGCCGGTCAGCAATACGTCATCTCCCAGGTGGTGCCTGACTTTAGCCAAGGCTTGGCGAGCGTACAAGTGACGGCAACTCACATATACACGCAGGTGTCTCGTGTTCGCCAGTACAACACCCGTACCGGCACGATGACGTATCAGCCCAAGGACGTCCTAGCGTACTATTTGGACGGAAATTCGCTGGGCTATACGTATGACGTGCAAGGTACGTTTGACAACCAGCAGATTACCGACCTAGGCAATGGCAGCGGGTCAGACATGCTGAGCAAGATTGTGGAGACGTGGCCGGAGGCAGTCATCTATCCGGACAACAAAAAAATAGTGGTATATAGTGCGGCCGCCTGGCAAAAAGACTTGGGCGGCCGTATTGATTACCTCCACAACACAATTGAGGTGCAGTTGACCTCGGACGCGACGGAGATGGTCAATCAGCTGCAAGTCACAGGTGCCAGCAAAGACACCGGGGATAGTGACACGACAGAGTACTACTTTCAGCCGCATCTGGTGACCGACAACGATTCGGTTGCTAAATGGGGTCTGTGGCCTGGCGACCCCTTGGAATATGACCGGTTTACGTCAGCCAGTGCGATGGACGCATACGCACTCACACAAATGAGTCCAGAACCGGCGTTATCGATTGACGTGACGTTGGACGATAATAGCCAACCAACCGCTGGTGAGATGCGGCGACTGCATATCAAGGATAACGACTACACGACCACGGTCGAGGTGGTCGCTTTTACTTGGTACCCGTGGGCTAAAGCGACACAGACAGCCATAACACTCAATAACACCACGCAGAACATCCTGGACTATCAGGCGGCGCGTAAGGCACAGCTTAACAATAGCATCCAAGCAGAAATCAACAATCTGTCGGTCAAGATACGCTCCGTTGCGGGTACGTCGATAGCCGATTGGACTGGTGAGGAGGTGACAGAGTTTGGCAGCAAGCTTAACAACAGTTGATATAGCAAAGTGGCAAGCTGACAGCGATATCGACTGGGCGGCACTCAAAGCGGGTGGTGTAACCTCCGTCATCATCCAGCTATCCCACGGCCACTCGCAAGAAGAAGAAGCCGCGGCGCACATCGCGTCGGCCGAGAAATACGGCATTATCTGGCATGGGTACCACTTTTACGAGGGTACCGCTGGCGAAGTCGAGTACAGCACTAGCAACGCACAGGCGATGGGCCTCGAGTCCGGAGCATACATGTTTCTGGATATGGAAGGCGACATCGGTGGCGACTGGCAACAGCAGTTTTACGACTTCCGCACGGTGTGGCTGGCTGCGGGCTGGAAGACAGGGATATACACCTCCGACAGTCCGTACCGGGCGAAGTTTGACGACAACGAGTTAGTTACGGACGGTGTGTACCGATGGATTGCGGCGTACAGCTACGAGCCGGCTAACTACGACATCTGGCAGTACAGCAGTACTGGCGGCGTGTCCGGATACAGCAAGGATATCGACAAGGACTATGACCGGTCGGGCAAGCTGTCGGTAGATTACACGGCAGTTAAGACTGACCCAGACAACCCGCCGAACCCGGTTGCGGGCGCGCACGTGGGTGTGGGTGTCGATACGACCGGGTTAGCTGGTGGGCAAGCATACGGTTACAGCACGAACGGGAACGACTTCTACACTGCACTATCGCCGTACGGTTTC
>NZ_BCVS01000049.1:0-17426 GCF_001591865.1 Lacticaseibacillus pantheris DSM 15945 = JCM 12539 = NBRC 106106 | reverse complement strand
CTCAACCGGAGCCACCATGCCAGTGCGACCAGCCACCGCAGCGGTCCACAAAGTCGTAGCACCCTACAGCACCGCCACCTTACCCGATCAGCCCCAAATGACGCAAGCCCTGCACAATTCCGCCCCGATTGTAATCCGCGGTAATGTAGTCGGCCACGGCTTTGACCTCCGGCAGCGCGTTACCCATCGCGACACCGTGATCCACAAAGTCGATCATGGTCCGATCATTCGTGCCATCCCCAAACGCAAAGGTGGGCACGTGCCCGCCCAGCGCCGCTTTGACCGCTTCGATGCCGCGGACCTTGCTGACGTTGCTGGGAATAATATCAATATCAAACTTAAAGTTCCGGTAGAAGCTTAACTCCGGGAAGGCGGCAGAAAGTACCTGATCATCAGTGAGGTTTTCGGTGAGCGCCATCATCATGTGGACCGGCTGGGTCAGGTAGTCCTCGGGCCGAATCGGGGGCGTCGGCTTGTCAATCGCACCGTACCCCGCCACCACGGCCGGACTCATACCCGAAAGCCACTCGCTGTCCGCGTTAAAATAACCGAGCATCACGCCGCGGGCCGTCGCCTGTTGGGTTAACCGGGCGACCACGTCACTCGCCATCGTCTGCGAGAAGACCACGTCACCGGCCAACTCCACGTACTGACCGTTCAACGCAACCAAACTATCAATGCCGCTAGCCGCCATAATGTCGCGAATACCAGCTGCTGGTCGCCCCGTGGCAATCACCGGTTGGTAACTATTAGCCCGGAGCTCGTCTAAGGCCCGCCGCACCGTCGGGTCAATGCCGTGTTGTTCGTTCAGTAAAGTTTTGTCCAGGTCAAAAAATACTAAGCCACGCGTTTTGTGCATCTTGCCGCCTCCAAGTAATTGCGTGCCGCTTTGCCAGCACGATTATGTAATCCGTTACGTTCAGCATGCCCGATTCACAGCCTTGATGCAAGCCCTTTCTTTACCTTTGCCTTCCCGTTTGGTGTAAAATGCGGGCATAGGTAATTTCCTAAATCTACTATATAAGCACTCACTCAATCAAAGGGGGCCTCCCATTGAACATTCTCGTCAACATGCACCTGCATCCCGACCAAATCACCCAGCTAGAGGCACTGCCCGACGTACACCTCATTGACCGTGATGAATTCACACCCGCCATGGGGAGCACAATCGACGTCATCCTAGCCTGGAATCCGACCGCGGCGGCCATCATGAGCGCACCGAACCACGTCCGCTTTATCCAGACGATGTCCGCCGGCGTCGATTACCTGCCACTGGCCGACCTTGCGCGCCAAGACGTACTGGTTGCTAACGCCAGCGGCATCCACGGTGAGTCAATTGCGGAATCCGTGCTCGGTTATATCCTCAACTTTACGCGGGCCCTTAACGCCCCCACCAATCGCGATCCCCACAATTTTTGGGCGGCCAGCCAACTGCGGCATCAGATTACCGAACTACCTGGACGTCGTGCCCTCATCGTCGGCGCGGGCCACATCGGCACCACCATCAGCCACGTCCTCCAGCAACTGGGCGTCCGGACAACCGGGGTCAACCACGACGGTCACGCCGTCGCCGGCTTTGACCAGATTATTAGTACCGCGACCCTGATGGCACAGGCACCCGCAGCCGATTTCATCATTAACATCCTGCCGCTCACCGACCAAACGCACCACCTGTATAACGACGATTTCTTCCAGCGGCAGCCTGGCCACCCCTACTTTATCAACGTCGGTCGCGGACCGTCCGTGGATACCGCGGCGTTGATTAGGGCGCTGAAGGTAGGCAAAGTGGCCGGTGCCGCTCTCGATGTGTTCGAGGAGGAGCCGCTGCCCGCCAGCTCACCTTTGTGGCAAGCCCCTAACGTGCAGTTAACGCCACACGTATCGGGTACGATCAGCGACGTGGCTACGGGTGTGTTCAAGATTTTCTACCCTAACCTAGTGTCGTTAATGGACCACGGGACGCTCGCGGTGAACGCGGTGGACTTAGCGCGGGGCTATTAACTTTCAAAAAAATCGGGACGGTCGACACAGCTCTTGGAGTAACCAGAGTTGTGTCAACCGTCCCGTTTGTTATAAATGCTATTCCACCATCGTCAGGGAGTCGCTGTCTTTGACCACCAGGTGGCGGCGACCCGACTGCTCAATCCAGCCCTGCTCGCTAAACTCGGTCAGCTTGCGGCTAATCGTCTCCGGCGTCGTGCCGAGATAGGCCGCCAAATCCTTTTTGGGGAGGGGTAAATCAAAGTCGTTACGCCCCAGACCTGCGCCGGTTTCAACGATGTAGGTGGCCAACCGCTCGGCCACGCTGGCCGTGTTGGCGGCCGTAGCTTGGGCCTCAAGGGCGACAACCCGTTGTCCCAGAGCGTTCAGAACGTTGAGCGCCAATGCCGGCGTTGATTGCAGTAACTTTTGAAAGTCAGTGCGGCTAATCGTGCACGCTTGCGTACCGGTCAAAGCGGTCGCCGTCGTCGTGCGCTCGGTCGGGGTAAACAGCACCGCTTCGCCATCAAAGTCCCCAGGCTGCAGCAAGCGGAGTAGCTGCTCACGCCCACTGGCCGTTGACTGGGTAATTTTGACCTGGCCGTGCGCGATGATAACCAGCGCATCGGCATCGGTGCCGGCGGTGAACAGTTGTTCCCGTTCATCATAGTGGTGGTCCCGCACAAGGCTAGCAATCGCCCGCACCGCATCATGATTCAGTTGTTGAAAAATGGGTACCAGTCGAACACACGACTCAGCTTCATGCAAATCCATCCCTATCACCTCACCCTTATTATACGCGCTTAAAACTCGTCGTCATCATCGTCCTCATCATCGAGGCCGAACCGGGCGGAGTGGCCCAGCAATGACTGGAGGACGCGTACCTGGTGACGATTCCAGCCGAACATGGTCGTCATGGTTGCGGCTAAGGCTGGGCGGCCTTCTTTGTTAGCTAACGCAATTGCTCGGGTGACGAACAGGTTGTCGGTTTCGAAGTCGTTGACCAGCCCGTTAACCATTTCGTCGGCGTCGCGATACTTCTGTGCCCCGTCCTCTTCCAGCATCGTCCATTCGCTATACTCAGACATCAGCGTGGCCGGAATCTCGCCCTCATCCAGCAAGGCAGATGCGATCCGCTCAATCCAGTCGTTGTTCTCACCGTTAATTGCCACAAAGGTGGTGGTTAATTGGCCGGCGGTGGCGCCACGGACGAACCATGCCGCCTGGCGGAGCTTGTTGGTCAGTACCACGTGGTTACTCAGTACGTGGTTAATCATCGCCCCCGCCGTGGGTACGTGGTGATCATGATCTGATTGTGCTTGTTCTGCTGTGAATAATTCTTCTGCTGTCGCCATTTATGCAATCTCCTTAACTTTGCTACTCAACACGGTGTAACCCAACTTGGTGACCACGCCACTCAATTCATCTGCGTTCGTTGCTACTGGGTCAAACTTAGCCTTCAGTTTGGCCGCGTTGAACAACACCTTAACGTCCTGCACGCCATCAACACCGGACACCGCGTGTTCAATCTTCTGCATACATGAAGGGCAGGTCATCCCGTCCAACTTCAAAATTGCCATTGCCATAGTTGCTTTACCTCCTAGAGAGTGGAGCCCGTGCTTAGAACCACAACTTTCGGCGGGTCACCAACTCATTTCCTATACCCTTAATTTACACTGCTAGGCTTAGTTGTAACTTGATGCTCATCAAGTTGCGCGACTTTTTGTGCGCGACTTTGATGTAACAGCCGCAAAGCGTTCGCAATCACCACGAGGATTGACGCCTCGTGGACGAACATGCCGCTTGCCATCTGGACCAACCCTAGCATTAATCCCAACAGCAACAGCACCACGGTACCCACCGCAATCACGATGTTTTCACGGGTCACTGAGCGAGTCGCCCGCGCAAGATGAACGGCCTCTACCAGCGTGCCAAAGTTTGGCCGCACCAGCACCACGTCGGATGTATCCAAAGCTACAGCCGTACCACCACCCATGCCGATACCTACGTCGGCCGTCGCTAGGGCGGGGGCGTCGTTAATGCCGTCACCCACAAAGGCAACCTTGTGGCCCGCCGCTTGGGCCTCCTGCACCGCCGCCAGCTTCTCTGCCGGCAACATTTCCGCACGCACCTCGTCGACTGGCAACTGTGCGGCAATGTGTTCAGCCGCCGCCCGGTTGTCGCCCGTCAACATGACTACGTGTTCAATCCCGTGCTGCTTCAAAGCTGCCAACCCATCGGCCGCATCTGCGCGCACAACGTCATTAACCCCAACTGCTAACCTAATTTCTCCATGAACCGCCAATAACACTACCGAATCACCCGATGCCTGGATTGCGTTGATGCCGTCGGTGACCGTGGCGTCAACGTTCACTCCGTGGTCACCCATCAACTGCATGTTACCCACCAGGTACTGTCCGTCGGCGCTCGCCAAGCCGCGGCCCTTGACCGTCGCCATGACGGGGGCCTCCGGCAGGGTCAGCTGCCGTTCTTTGGCCGACGCCAGAATTGCCCGCGCCAACGGGTGCTGGGAATCCGCCTCAATGGCTGCCAGCAAAGCCAAGTCATCGTCCTCGTTACCAGCGAAGTCCTGCACGTGACTTAACGTCATCTTGCCAGTCGTGATGGTCCCCGTTTTGTCCAACATGATGGTGTCCACACCAGCCAGTGCGTCAGCGGTCGCCCCACCTTTGAACAAGATGCCCTGACTCGCCGCCCGACCAATACCAGCAACGTTTGCCACGGGTGCACCAATCACCAACGCTCCCGGGCAACCCAGCACCAGCATGGTAATCGCCAGCCGCATATCCTGAGTCACCAGGCCCACAATCAAGGCAATCACCAGGACGGCCGGCGTGTAGTACCGGGCAAAGCGGTCGATGAACCGCGCAACCGGCGCCTGCGCATCCTGGGCGTTTTCCACCAGTTCAACAATCTGACCAAAGGTGGTGTCCTCACCCGCAGCGGTTGTGCTAACGGTCAGCGCACCACTGTCCAACATTGAACCAGCGTAGACCTGATCGCCCGAGACTTTGGCCACCGGAGCAGCCTCACCCGTAATCACGGCCTCCACCGTGCGGCCCTCGCCTTCAACCACGGTGCCATCAACCGGCACCTGGTCGCCTGGACGTACGCGAACGTGCATCCCCGCGTCAATTTCGTCGATGTCAACCAACTCGGTCTGCCCATCTTCATCAACGACGGTCGCCTGTTGCGGAGCCATGTCCGTCAGGTCACGCACCGCGGACCGCGTCTTGGCTAGCGTCCGGGCCTCCAATACGTTACCAAAGAGGAAGAGGAAGGTCACGATGGCCGCCTCGTTGGGCTCGCCAATGCCCAGCGCCCCGATACAGGCGATCGTCACCAGCAACTCAATGCTGATGGTGCGCATCCGTAGCGCGCTCCACGCCCGCAACAGGATTGGTGTGGTGCCCAGTACACCCGCAACGTACATCACGGCCAACGCGACCGTTGGAACACCTGCCCAACCCAAAACCCAACTCACTACAATTAACCCACCGAGGATTAAACTAATTTGTCCCGGATGCCGATTTAAATATATTTGCCAACGCATATGCTCGCCCCATTCATTTAATTTCTTGATGATGGTTACAGCATAATGCCGTCAACACGTTTTCACCTTGACGGCCATCAAGGTTAGATATAAATGCTAGTTGTCATATTGTTTGGCCCCAATGACTGCTGGGGACACTGGCTGACCGCCGCTCAACGTGTGCCAGGACAATATGACAATCGGCTATTTAGTGCGTTCATCCGCGGGATTGCGCGGATTATCTATTGCTATCGTATTATTCACGCAGGTATAATTAATATAAGAGACTGACAATTAAATGGATACGCGTGTACTAATCGAAGGGGTGATTATCATGAAAGTTATGATTGCTTTGGAAAACGTGGTAATGGACGGCGTCAAACGTGCGTCCACCGTGCTGGGCAACGCCCTCACCGACCACTTCGACATGTACTATTACTCGCTGGCCGACGCCCCCCGCTACTTTGAGCTGGACGCGCCGCTAATCATTGCGGATCCACCCACCGACCCGCATCGGGCCAACTTTTTCGGCAGCCAGCCCTACACCGTCTTTGCCGACCAAATTGCCGACATGATTGCGACCATTGAGCGGCTTGGAATTGACGTGGTCATTCTGCCGGCCGGGCTCCTGACCAGCTTTGCACCACTAATTAAGGCTAAGATGCCGACCGTGCGGCTGATTGGGTGGATGCACAACAACTACGACACCTACCTGAACGACTATTATGGCTACATGCGCAAAGAGTTCCGGGCGGGGCTGCGCGGGGTCGACACGCTGGTCACGCTCACTGAGTCGGACCTGCATTCGTACAGTGAGTACAACGCACACACGGTGAAAATTTATAACCCCATCACAATTAAGGCCACGGGCCGCACCAACCTCGACAGCCAAACCGTGGCGTTCACCGGCCGGATTGCCATTGAACACAAAGGAATTGACCTACTGTTACAAGCTGCGCGCAACCTCTACCCCGGCTGGCACATCAACCTGGCTGGCTCGGGCGACGACGAAAACATGGCGGTGTTCAACCAGTTAATGGACTTCTGGCACCTGCACGACCGCGTTAACTTCCGTGGGCCACTCAAAGACGCGGGTTTAACCCAGCACTACGAGCAGGCGGCCATCTTTGTATCCACCTCGCGTTGGGAGGGTATGCCGCTGGTGATGGGTGAAGCGATGGCGTTCGGCCTCCCCATCGTGGCGATGGAGAACACGGGTAGCGCCGAGTTTATCGGTAACGACGAGTACGGCATCATCACCCGCCCCGGCGACCCCGACGACTTTATGCACCACCTAAACCGGATGATCGCCAACCGCGAGCTACGCAAATATTACAGCGAACAGTCGTTAAAACGGGCTCAGGATTTCACTTTGGATAAAATCGTGGCCGACTGGTTACCGATTATTGAGTCAGACTAAATTGGGGTTGATTTGTTACCCACCACAAAACGGGACCGAAGTTCTTTGTCAGGCAAAGAATCTCGGTCCCGTATTTA
Organism: Lacticaseibacillus pantheris DSM 15945 = JCM 12539 = NBRC 106106; assembly: GCF_001591865.1. Lineage (NCBI taxonomy): Bacteria > Bacillati > Bacillota > Bacilli > Lactobacillales > Lactobacillaceae > Lacticaseibacillus > Lacticaseibacillus pantheris. The sequence continues at coordinate 10,396 of NZ_BCVS01000049.1, read as the reverse complement.
CATATGTAGGGCGGTGTCATCCTGGCGATGACGAGTGTTGCCAGGCAAAGCGGTACATACTTTTGCGATAGTTTGTCAATCATAATTGATAAATCTCTGGTAATTCGGTTTTTATCAATTATGTTTGATAAACAGCCAAAATCTGCCAAAAAATCAATTATGTTTGACAAAAACCTAGTAGATGGGCCTTTACAGTATCTGCTGCAACCCGTAACCGACACCATCTTCATCGTTCGATTTAGTAATCAACCGCCCCACCGCCTTAATGGCTGGCAGCGCGTTGGCCATCACGACTGGCATCCCCACCATCTTCAACATGGGTAGGTCGTTATGCCCATCCCCAAAGGCGGCGGTTTCGGCCGTCTGCAGCTGCTCCGTGGACATAATGTAGTCAATACCGCGTGACTTTTGCGCCTCCGCGTGCGTCACTTCGAGGTAGGCCGTCCCCGACTGCGCGATGGCGACGTCGGGTAATTGGAGGCCCCGCACGAAGGCTTGCAACCGCTTCATTTCGTCTTGATCAAAGGTAATCATCATTACTTTGAATACCGGTACGGTCGGACTAGTGAGCACGGTGCGCCAATCCGCGATGGTCGGGGTCTGCCCCGTTAAGTTGGCCTCATAACGCAACCCCTTGGTCACCCGGTCCGCATACCAGCGGTCGAGGTCGTAAAAACTGAGGCTCACGTCCGGAAAATCGAGCGAGACCGCCCGCAACAGAGTCGTGACCGCGGTAAAGTCGATGGTTCTCTGGCTGATAACGTCCCAGCCGTGACGGCCTGGTTTGTAAATCAAGCCGCCATTGAACCCGATTTGCGGTGCGTGTAGCCCCAACTTGGCAATTGCCGCCGCCATCTCCATGGGTGCGCGGGCCGACACCAGCGTCATGGGTACCCCACTTTGCTTAATCAGCGCGGCGTTGCTGTTGCTGACGACGCCATCGCTATTGAGTAACGTACCGTCCATGTCTGAAAATACGTGCTTAATTATCCCCACGCTGTCCACCATCCCCGAATATTGTGTAATACCAGCATACACCACTATCGTTAATGTTGTCATAAAGCGCTACCAATTTATTTGCCTTAATACTCAAAGGCGCCTAGAATTATGCTATATTAGATAACAACGATTATATACAGGAAGTGACATCATGTCAGCAATTATCCAACTCAATGAAGTGGCCTACCAACCGGCGGCCACTCCCATTTTGGCGCACGTTAACCTGACCGTACAACCCGCCGACTGGCTCACCATCGTCGGCCCGTCCGGCTCTGGTAAAAGCACGTTGCTCCGACTTATCGCCACGTTAATTTCACCAACGAGCGGGACAATCATGTTCCGGGAACGCAACCAACAAGACTACGACCCGGTCGACTATCGCCGGCAGGTATCCTACTGTTTTCAGCAGGCCCAGTTATTCGGCGACACGGTTCGTGACAACATCAGCTTTCCCTTCACCATTCGCCGCCAAGACTTTGACGAGCAGCTCGCCAACCATTGGCTCGAGCGGTTCCAGTTGCCCACCAGCATGATGGACAAACCCATCAGTGAATTATCCGGTGGCGAAAAGCAACGCGTAGGACTGATTAGAAACGTGCTCTTCACGCCTGCGGTCATGCTCTTGGACGAAGTCACCACTGGGTTAGACACGGAAACCAAAGACATCGTGCACCACGAATTGCTACGCCTCAACCATGACGATGGCGTCACCATGATTGCCGTCACCCATGATGAAACCGAGATTGCAGCGGCCGACCACGTGCTGACCGTTGACCACCACACACTGGAGGTGAAGCCATCATGAACCTCATCGTTACCCCAACCGCGTTGGTCTTGGCCGTCGCTCTCGTCCTCATTGCCCTGGGTGTCAGCCTGAAACAACATCTTGGCCTCGAACGGGACCTGGTCATCGGTGTCGTCCGCGCCGTCATTCAGCTCACCGTGGTCGGTTACGTGCTGACTTACGTAATCAAAATTAACCGCGCCCCGCTTACCATCCTGATGGTCGCCATCATCGTGGTGAACGCCGCGCTGAACGCACGTAAACGTGCCGGCACCCTGCCCCATGCCTTTGCCATTAGCTTGGCCGCCATCGGGGCTGCCACCACCATTACTTTGGTTATCCTGATTGCGACCCACGCCATCAAGTTTATTCCGTCACAGGTGGTTCCGTTTACCGGGATGATTGCCAGCAACGCCATGGTTGCGATTGGGCTCGCCTATCGCAGTATGAACGCTAGCTTCCACGACCTGCGTCAACCTATCCTTGAACGCCTGGCGCTTGGTGCCGACGCCAAGCAGGCGACGGCGGGGCTTGTGCGTCGGGCGGTCAAAACGGGGATGTCGCCAACCGTGGATTCGGCCAAAACCGTCGGCCTGGTTAGCCTGCCCGGCATGATGTCCGGCCTCATCTTTGCCGGCGTCGACCCCAGCAAGGCCATCATGTACCAGATATTGGTTACCTTCATGATGCTAGCCACAACCAGCCTCAGTAGCGTGATTGCCTGTTCACTAGCGTACCGCGGGTTCTTTAATGAGCGGTTGCAACTGCAGTAACGCCATGTCTGCAAAACGGCTGTGCCGAACACCCTTAAAAAGCCGCCTGATGAAAATCAAATGGACCAAGACCCGGAAATTTAATGATTTCCGATTCTTGGTCCATTTTTACGGGTTTTTTCAAGCCGTAAACGGGTTCGGTAACCCGTTTTTCTCTTTATCCGCAGAAGCCAGCGCCCATTCATGAGCCACTTTGGTTTCAGCGTCCGGTGAGGCGTACATCGCCAACTTATAGTCGATTTCGGCCAAACTGTGGGCAATTTCTTGCTGTTTGGCGATGACTTGTTCCCGGTGGCCGGAAAGTAACGCCCGGCGCGCCTCAGCCGTAGTCGGTCCTGCCATCACCAATTCGATGTATCGACGGATATCCGCAATTTTCATCCCGGTGCTTTTCAAGCATACAATCGTGTGTAATAAAGCCAAATCACCATCGGTAAAAGCACGATAACCCGATGCATCACGGGCCACGAACGGCAATAAACCGGCCTTATCGTAAAAACGTAACGTGGAAATCGTTAAACCGGTTTTTTGAGCCACAGTTTGAATTGAATATGCCATTTAAAATTCCCCCTTGCACTAAAGTATGGTTTAGGGTTTATCCTCACGATAATAACTGAAACGGAGGACATATGCAATGTCAGAATTAACGTTAGTCACCGGTGGCAACGGCTTTTTAGCCTTACACATCATTAAACAACTTTTAGCGAACAATCATCCCGTGCGCGCAACCGTGCGTAATTTGAACAAAACCGACGAAGTCCGCCAAGCATTAGCAACAGCCGGCGTTGCAACGGATCAACTCAGTTTCATCCAAGCTGATCTGCTCAACGACGCGGATTGGCCCAAAGCCATGCAAAACGTCACCCACGTGATGAGCGTTGCTGCCCCAGTCTTTGTGAACGGCGAAACCACTACTGATGAAATGAACCAAACCGCAAAAACCGGCACCTTGCGGATTTTAAAAGCTGCTAAAACAGCAGGCGTCAAGCGGGTGGTGATGACTGCCAATTTTGGCGCGGTTGGGTTTTCTAATCATTCCAGTCGCCCAACTACTGAAGCAGATTGGACTGACCCTAACGAACCTGGCTTATCGGATTACGAACGCTCTAAACTTTTGGCAGAACGTGCTGCCTGGGATTTTGCCCAAAGTGACCACCTTGATTTGGCCACGGTTGCCGCAGGGGCGATGTTGGGCAACCCATTGAATGGTCATGTGTCCGGTAGTTTTGGCTTGGTCAACCAATTGCTCGACGGTTCAAGCAAATTTATCCCTGACATCGAGTTTGTAGTCTCAAATGTCGCCGACGTCGCCGATGCCCACGTCAAGGCATTGTTTACACCCGCTGCTTCTGGTCAACGCTTCTTAGCCACGAACGGGTCGATTAGTTTGCCTCAAATTGCTGACCTTATTCGTAAACAACGCCCCGCACTAGCGGCTAAACTGCCACGGCACATTTTACCGTCTTGGGTGATTCGCATGGCCGCGCCTTTCAATGCCCAGGCCCGCAGCGGAAAATTGTTCTTATCGATCAACCACCATCCATCCACGCAAAATGCTGAACAACGCTTAGCTTGGCAAGCAAAACACAGTGTTGATGAAACAATTTTGGCAACAGTCGATGCTTTGCAGGGATAAGGGTGCCACATCCTGTTGATCCAAACAAAAGGCCAAAACTGGTCCTGCAAAATTGCAGGGGAGTGCGGCGACGCTCCTTCGTTACCTCTGCTTATTAAAACGAGTTGCGCCCCGCAGAAACCGACGTATAAGGGACTCCCACCAAAAGGCCAAGTGCGGGCCAGTCGGATTGCTGGGGAATGCTGCGATGCTCCCCCGTTACCTTTGCTTATTGAAACGAGCTGCGCCCCGCAGAAACCGACGTATAAACAGCTCCGAACAAGAATCCAAGTACGGGATTCTCGTCCGGAGCTGCTTATACTCTGGTTTCTAAACGCGGGGCTCCGCTCTCTCTACTTCACCGGACAAGCCCCCGACGCACAATCACTCTGATCAACCAGCTCCAACCCCTTAGTATCGGTTGGGTGCAACTTTGCAAACGCCGCCTGCACGTCACCCGTAATATTATTCTTCAACTGGAAGTACCGGTCCTTACTAATCGGTTCCTTCGGCGCCTGCTTAAAGCCAGCACCAACATACGGCAACAACGACGTCGACTTCGTTGTATTCCGGTACTGCCGGAACAACGGCGCAATCTGGTCGGCCTCCTCCGGCTGGAACGTTACCGTACAACTAACCGAGTTGTCCGCCCAATACGTCTGCAGGAACGCCTGCGTCGCAAACTGCTCCGCAATCGACACGTTACCCGCTGATGCAAAGTCGGGACTGTCCGCGTGTGCCGCCCGCACTGGGAACTCCACACACACCGTATTCTTAGTGTACACATCAGGTTCAATGTGGTAATCACACGCCGCCAACGCGTCCAACAACGGGTCACTGTCTTGGAACCGAATCCGCTGAATCAGGTAGTTGCTGTAGTGGAAGTGCATCCCCTCGGACACACCCGCCAACTTGGACACCGTGCCCGAAGGCTTCACCGTGGTGTGCTTGACCGAGGTGCTGCAACCCAATTCGTCGGAATACTTCTGGTCAGCCGCCACCACGGCTTTGTATAACCCGTCGAACGCCGCCACGGCGTCTGGCTTGTACACCGGCTGCTTAACCATCTCACCTGACTCATCACGGACATCCTGCCAACCCTGAACAACGCGGTGCCCAAAGCGAGTCAAAATCCAGTCCTGAATGCCAGACATCGACACGCCGATGCGCCGATTCTTGTGGATAACATTGCGGGAAATTTCCCAATCGTAATCGCTGAAGGTCACACGCTTAGCGTAACGGGCCGCCAATTCAAAGGCGCGGTGTAAATCCCAATCCTGCTCCTCGGCAATCACCGGGAAAACTTCAAAGAGGTTACATGGCTCACCATTGGCTAGCGAAATCTCACCACAAGGGTTGGTCCCCTCAACCTCCGCGTCAATGCCTTCCTGACGACCGTCCGCCATGCGGCCATAGTTGCGCGACAATTCGAGGTTAACCATCCCCGGTTCGCCATTCTGCGCGATGGCCTGGGCAATCTCCTCGTAGCCAGTAAAGTTACTATCTACCAGCACACTGTTGTTAGACGCCCAACGGTGGTGGTAGAGCTTGTCCTTATCCTGCTTCATCGTGATGAAGTCATGGTCGTCCGCTCCACCCAAAGCAATCTCGGCCGACCGGCGCACGTTACCAGCCACCACCGTTTTGCCGATCAAGTTGCCCATATCAGTACAATCAACCGGGGTGAGGTTCTGCCCCACGCGGGCGTTAATGACATCATTAATGTCAATCATCATCTCGACGAGTGGTGCTGGCCCGGAGGCGGTCCCGCCAAAGCCGTGGATTTTGGCCCCACGCGGACGAATATTAGAAACATCAATCACCACTTCATGGTTGCCCGACGGATTAGCGGACAGGAAGTGACTGTCAATCATGGCCGCGTTGGCAACCACCCAGCCCTCGCGCGTGTCGGGCACCTGGTAGTAGACCTTCCCGTTCATGTCGTTGGCAGCGAGCCACGCAGCTTTGTCCACCGCGCCGGCCTCAAGCGATTCGTCATAGGCACCACTTTGCTTGTCAATGACCACGGTTAAATCAACCGCCTGGTCAACGGCTGGCATCTGGTCGACGTTCTTTTTGGCCACGGAAAAGCCGACCCCGCCGCCCTTCATTAATTGGTCGAATAGGAATGAAAACGGCATTGATGGTACTGGCTGACTGTTGTCCACGTACCACGGCTGAATGTGACTTTGCCCGTATGGTTGTGGCCGCACGGCGACAAACCAGCAGTTATTCAACGCGTCACCATTACGCTTTTGGTAATCCGTACCCGAAATCCACAAGTTCCGCCCACTCGGCGTGGCGGCCAAACCGTACACCAACCGGAATAGGTCCTGGGCCTCCTCCGTTAGCTCGGCGTAGACGGCAGGATCCACGTTGTCGGTGTGGAGCCGTGGGTCCAAATTTATGTTCCCCTCAACCACACGCCGCACGGTTTCGTCCCACTCCTCCGCACGATTCTGCTCGGGCAACCACCGCGCGTAGGTGCGCTTGTACGTCACCCAACCCAATGGTCCCCAATGCGGGGTCACCTCATTCTTAACCTGTTCCACAAAGTCGTCGGTCAATCCGACGCGAATAGAAGTTGCTACATCCATATTGTCGTTCCCCCTATATGTAGTTTTGCTATACTGATTAATATACTACATATTGTGCGTAATGGGACTATTGACTTTTGGCGTAACCATTATTTTCCTAACTGAGATAACAGCGTTGAACAACTCTACAAGCTCCGTAATATCTATTTGGCTAGCGTTGCCCACCGTTAAATTGCGTGTTTAACGACATAGAAATGCAGCGAAAAAAATTTAACACTATTGGACTCCCGAACAAATTCTGATATTTACAACCATATCTAGGCGATGCACTTGCTTATAATCCACCGCACTACCTAATTTATTTCCTCAGAACTAATTTTTCGTAAGTATTTCATCCAATTAGCTTGCATTCCACCTACTAGAAGGTAGTAGTATAGACGTATAATCAATTCCGGTTTTAACAAAGGAGCAACATGCAAAAACAATTTCATTTCGACGATGAACTAGTGGTTAACCGTCTTGGTTATGGCACCATGCAGCTACCAGGCAAAGGAGTGTGGGGCCCCGCAGCGGATCCGCAACGGGCCAGCCAAGTAATTACCACCGCCATTGACCACGGTGTCAACTTTATTGACACGGCCGACTCATACGGTCCGTTATACGCCAACCTTTACCTCCGCGAGGCGCTGCGTCAGCGGCCGGACGCCAAAGTCATGGTGGCAACAAAAGTCGGCTTCACGCGCCAAGGACCGGGTCAGTGGACCGAACTAGGTGACCCGGCGTACTTGCGCCAACAGGTCGAACTCAACCTGTTCACTTTGGGCCTGGACCACATCGACCTCATGCAGCTACACCGAATTGACAGTCGCTACAGCATTGCCGATCAGGTGGGCGTCCTCGCCGATATGCAAAAGGAAGGCAAGATTAAGCACATTGGTCTGAGTCAAGTGTCAGTTGGCCAGCTCAAGACCGCCCAGGCAGTGGCCCCAATCGTGTCCGTCCAGAACCGGTACAACCTGATCGACCGTGCGGATGAGGACGTACTGAACTACGCCGACGAACACCACATTGCCTTTATCCCGTGGTTCCCGTTAGCTACCGGCAGGCTCACTGCTGGCGACACTCTGTCCACCATCGCGGCCAAGTACCAGGCCAGCCCGGCGCAGATTGCCTTGGCATGGTTATTACAACGGTCCGACGTAATCCTGCCAATTCCGGGTACCAGCAACCCCGACCACGCCGTGCAGAACATCGCGGCCGCCGACATCACGTTGAGCGATGGCGACCGGGAGCTGCTTGACCACCTGGCGGACTAAATACAGCGTCGCCTCACCTAACACACACACTGATATCAATTTTGTGTGTTTGTTGGGTGAAGTAACTGAATTACTACTACTTCTACACCAACAAAAAATCCAGCACACGGCGTCACCACACTATGTGGTCACACCGTACGCTGGATTTTTGATCACTATGATTATGCGTGACGCTGGAACCATTCCATGATGGCTTCCATACGCTCAATGCGCAGGTTCGGTAATCCTGAACGGGATAGTTCATGGTTACTCTTCGGGAACCGGACAAACTCCGTCTCCACGCCTTTGAGTTTCAGCGCGTTGTAGAACTGCTCGCCCTGCTCAATTGGGCAACGACGGTCCTCCTCACCGTGCAAAATGAGGATGGGCGACTGCGCCTGGTCAACATATTTCAACGGGCTAAACTGCCACCAGCGGTCAGCGTTTTCTAGGCCGCTTTCCCACTGGTCGTCTAGATTGATGGGCAGGAAGTCCCACCCAATGTCACTCGTGCCAAACATGCTGACCCAATTCGAAATTGACCGGCACGTTGCCACAGCGCGGAACCGCGCTGTATGCGTCTCAATCCAGTTGGACATAAAGCCGCCGTACGATCCGCCAGTCGCGTACACGTGGGTATCGTCAATATCGGTGTCCAAATGTTCGGCCTCATCGACGGCCTGCATCAGGTCCTCGTAGTCATTATTCCCGTAATCGGCCAAAACGTCATGCGCAAAGGCATTGCCATACGTCGCACCACCACGCGGATTCAGGGTAATGACGCCATACCCAGCGTTCGCCAGCACCTGCAACTCGTGGTAGAAGGTCTCACCGTATGCCGCGTGCGGGCCGCCATGGATGTACAGCACCGCGGGGTGGGCCGTGCCTTTGACCACGCCCACCGGCCGGTAGTACCACCCCTGAAGCGTACGGCCATTCCGCTCAAAGCTAAAGTCGTCGGGTGCCACCGTGGTGTGCTCCTGCGACCAAGTCGTGTTCGGGTCGTACAGTAGTGTGCTGTCGGCCGACTCGACCTCCTTGAAGTACAGCTGGCTGGGAGTGGTAATCGTACTTTGCGTGTAGTATACGCCCTGACCATCGTCAGTGAAGGCAAAGTCGGTCACGTGCTGGCGACCACCTACCACGACGCGACTATGTCCGTCTAAATCAGTGGTATGTAGTTCAACACAGCCACGCCTCGATGCCACGTAACTGATTTGGTCATCCCCAGTCCAGGCCGCAACCCGACCGCTGAGGTTCTGCTGAGTGTCAGCGGCGAGGGCGGCACCAATCTCGACGTCTTCATCATCAAATAGGCGCCAGACTGCGCCACTTTGGCAGTCCACAACGAATAACGTGTTCGACAACCAGCCAGTATCTTCATTCGGGTTACCGGCCAGCAACAGCTTTTGACCATCGTGACTAAAGGCCACCGACCCAAATGAGCCATACTCCATCCCCGTTTCAACGCGCACGGGTGTTGACTCACCCGGTGTCAGCAACGAGACCACGTCGGCAGGACGTTGTGGCGCGTCGGTGGCGACGTTATGGTCAATCGCCAACTGTCCCTGGGGACTGACGGCGGCCACAGTGTACTCGGTGTCGTCCTGATAAAGCAGTTCATGGTCGGCCTGGGCCCACCCCTGTTTATATAGAAGGAAACGGCGGCGCTCGTCCAGCAACCAGGGGCCGTTATCCTGATAGTGCAGGCGGGTCACGCGGGTGGCGTGGAGCCAGTCCCTTGGCTGTTGGGGATGTTGGGACGTGACCTGCACGAACCACCCCTCACCATCTGGCTGCCAATGAAATCCCGTGACACCGTCGGCAAACCAGGTCCGCTGGGTAGCCGCACCGCCAGTAAACGCTTGGGTAAAGACTTGCTGGTGCCCGGCCTGGTCGTGGCTCAAAAACGCCAGGGTACTACCGTCTGGCCCCAAAGCCGCGGCGGTGTCGTGCTGCTGATCGTGGCCCAAACTAACCCGCTCCCCGGTCGCCCGGTTTTGGAAAAAGAGCCGACTACGATAATCATTATGTTCTTGATCAATCCAGTTCTCGTTAAACACCACGCCAGCCGCCGTTGGTACTGACCGCGATAACGTTTTGATGTTGTATAAATCAGTTGTGCGTACGCGCAAAATGGTCACCCCTTCGTATTGACACTTGATAGTGTTTGTAATGCCATTTTAATGCTTTTCACATGTTAATGCGAATTTTTCTACCACAGCGTTTGGGTCGAAGGATCGTTGGTCCCAAACACGTGGGCAGGGTTTGGGATGGAGGCGTCGTGGATTACGACAGTAGTGATTGTCGGCCGCGTTGGTCGGGTTGGCGAGTTACGCTCCGCGGTAATCCACTGCTAGGGCGAAACCTCCAACTCGCCAAGTGCATGCGAG
>NZ_BCVS01000048.1:0-17452 GCF_001591865.1 Lacticaseibacillus pantheris DSM 15945 = JCM 12539 = NBRC 106106 | reverse complement strand
CACCACGGCACCGCCACCGGCCAGAACCGCCAACCGGAGCCACCGCACCAGTACAACCAGCCAATAGCAGCGGTCCACCAAGTCGTAGTACCCCGCAGCACCGCCACCAGCCAAAGCCGCCACTACGCCACAAAACTGTAGACGCGCAGCCAATAAAAGCGGTTGTTTTCCACAGCTGTTGCCTGTACAATGGAGGTAAGGACAAATGGGGAAGGGGCGATTAATTATGCGTGTATTCCGTACCTATTGGCGTCTGTGGATGGTACTCACAGTCGCACTGATTGCGGCGGTGGCCGAGTGGGGCCTTCACCTGCCTCACGTCGCGGTAATCGTAATCAACGTTGCCGGCCTAGCTTTGGCCGCACTGATGTTCTGGGATATGGTCCAGACTTTGCGTTCCGGGAAATTTGGTGTTGACCTCCTGGCCATCACGGCCGTGGTGGCGACCGTGGTCGTCGGTGAGTACTGGGCGGCTTTGATTGTGCTACTGATGCTGACGGGTGGTGACGCGCTCGAAGACTACGCCGCCCACAAAGCCAACTCTGAACTCCGCGACCTTCTGGCTAACACGCCGACCATGGCGCACCGCCAGGAGGGAGGAAAACTCGTCGACGTTGCCGCCGATGCAGTCAAAGTGGGCGACACCGTGGTCGTTCGTCCCGGCGAAGTGGTGCCCGTTGATGGCCGCGTTGTCGATGGTGATTCTTTGGTCGATGAGGCCAACATTACGGGTGAATCGCGCCCGGTTGCCAAAAGTGTGGACGCCCCGCTCATGTCGGGGACGGTCAACGGCGATGCCGCTTTGACCGTGCAGGTGACCAAAACGGCCGCCGATAGCCAGTACCAGAGTATCGTGCGGTTAGTGCAAGACGCGGCCAGTCAGCAGGCTCCCTTTGTGCGCCTCGCCGACCGCTACGCCGTGCCGTTTACCCTCGTGGCCTACGTTATTGCGGGGGTGGCCTGGTTCCTCTCAGGTGATCCGGTGCGGTTTGCCGAAGTGCTCGTGGTGGCGTCCCCATGTCCGTTGATTCTGGCGGCGCCAATTGCGCTGGTGTCGGGGATGAGCCGCACCAGCCGCAACGGGATTATCGTTAAGTCCGGGGCAGCGCTGGAAAAGCTGGCCTCGGCCCGCACCGTTGCGTTTGATAAGACGGGGACGGTGACCCGTGGCGACCTGCGCGTTGTGGCCGTCGAACCGGCAGTTGACGATGTTGACGACGCAACTTTGCTGTCCTGGGCAGCCTCGGCGGAACAGCACTCGGGGCATATTCTTGCGCGGGCGTTGGTGACCGCCGCGGAAGGCCACGAATTGTCAGCGTCAACCGACGTCTCGGAGGCCACGGGGCACGGGGTGACGGCGACTGTGGAAGGCAAAGTCGTGGCGGTCGGGCAGGCCGGCTTTGCCCACGCGACCAACGTGAGCGACCAAACGGCCGTCTACGTGTCCGTGGATGGACGTTACGTGGGGCGCATACTGTTTGCTGACACCATTCGGGCCGAGACGCCAGCGACCATGAAGCGGTTGCACGCGCTCGGAATTCACAACCTCATGATGATTTCGGGTGACCGGCAGCAGACCGCCGACGCTGTAGCCGACCAGGCGGGCATTGATACGGTGTACGCTCAACAGTTGCCGGCCGACAAAATTGCGGTGCTGAAGCAGGTGTCCCGTGATCAACGGCCGGTGGTGATGGTCGGCGACGGGGTGAATGACGCGCCGTCGTTGGCGGTAGCTGATGTCGGCATTGCCATGGGGGCGCGGGGAGCGACGGCGGCGAGTGAGTCGGCTGACGTGGTGTTGCTCCACGACGATCTTAGTCAGGTTGCGTCTGGGGTGCTAATTGCGCGCGACACGATGGCGATTGCGCGGGAGGCGGTTCTGATTGGTATTGGTATTTGTACGGTGTTGATGCTGATTGCTAGTTTCGGCGTAATTCCAGCCATCATCGGTGCCTTGTTCCAGGAAGTGGTGGACACGGTGACGATATTGTACGCGCTGCGGGCACGGCACGGACGCAAAGGTGCGGATGAACGCTTGGCAGAACACCTGGCGTAATTACTGGTGGAAAGATAGTAAAGCGGGCGAACACTTTTTGATGGTGTTCGCCCGCTTTATATTGTGGTACAAATCAGTCTAACCGTAAATTCATCTTGAGACGACGTGTGTTCACCAATGATGAACAAAGTGGGGTAATAGCTGACAAAAACCGCATTTTTTGTTCACAAATGGTTGCACTTTGCTGTGAATGAGGGCATAATATTAACGGTTGATGTGCGTGGGCTGCTGCTGAGCGCCGGCACACGCATGGGTGGGCATAAAACCTACATATAGAGTGCTGTTCGCGGTGTTGGCGCGGCGGTGCTCTTTTTTTGCTGCGCGGAGAGTTGGCGCTTCAGCGCTTACTCTCCGCCACTCGGAGCACCCGCGCAGCGAGTGCGAGAGACTGTGGCATTGACTGGTTTGATAGCAGTCAGAACGAGAGGAGCAGAAGCTAACCACTTACTGCTTTAGCGCTTAGAGCCCGCCACGAGGTACGCAGACCCTTATCGCTTTAGCGATTAGGGAATGCTACTGGCGCAGCCAGCCGGTGCCAGCGCCGCCGAGAGACTGTAGCATTGACTGGTTTAACCGAAGCCAGGACGAGAGCCGCAGCCCGACCCAAGCTTTAGAACTTAACCTACAATATCCAAAACCAAGGCCCGCACAACTATACGCAAAGTTGTGTGGGCCTTGGTTTACACTCAGATAATCACTAGCCAGCGCCATTACCTATCCGGCCCAGTTATTTGGTTACAAACCCAGCAATAAGTGCGCCCACCAATGCCGAAATAACGGCTGCCCCGACCGTCAAGACAATTTCCAACCAACCAGAGAAACCGAAGTGCTCCAAGCCCATGTACGCCCCAAAGACGCCCACGAACGTGACGATGCTAATAATGGTAGAACGTTGCTGTCGTTGCGATTGCATGATTAGCCCCCTTCACTAAACTTTACATTCTGCATCCATTTGGTATTCGTAATTACAGTTCTACGTTTGGCGCCGGCGTTGTGGCAATTGCAGCCCACAGGACGGGGAACAACTTTGCAAAGCTGGCCTGATCCTTCTGGGGGAGTTCCACGTTGCGGCGCACCGCCGCGAAGACGATGGTTACCAAAATATCCGCGGCGACTGGTCGGCACAGTCCCGCCGATTGGGCCTGCCGGATGAGATCCATGAGTGGTTCCGTGCGCGTGTTGCCGATGTGGGTGGTTGCCGGCGCGTCCGGGAGGCGCTTGATTTGTTCCAGCAACAGCATGTCCGTCGGCGCTGCGACCGACCAGTCATACAGTCCGCGTAGGTACGCTTGTAGCCGCGCCGCCATCGGTTTCGTCTCGTCGGCAATGAGCGGACCATCAATGTATTGCGCACCAGCGGCTTGGGCGCGGTCAAAGACGGCCGCGAGGAGTGCGTCGCGGTCCTTGAAGTATATGTAGATGTTCGACTGCGCGATACCTACCGCACGGGCCACGCGGGCAGTGGACAATGCTCCCGCCCCGTCTTGGGCGATCAGCTGAGCCGCACAGTCTAAAATTAGTTGCTTTTTGGCCGGATCTTTTTTTCGCATACCGTAATTATCGCCCGGAGGATAGCCACACGTCAAGGTTGACAAAAGATAATACTATCTTTTATAATACGTACAACGTAAAAAGATAGCTCTATCCGTTTAAGGAGGAAATAACTGATGCAGATTACGGTTTTAGGTTCTTTAGGGCACATTGGGCAACACTTGGTACCGCGGTTAGTGCAGGACGGCCACAACGTGACGGTGGTCACTAGTAGTGAACGGCGTTTCCCCGCCATTCAGGCGTTAGGGGCAAAGCCGCTGGCGGGTGATATTGCGGATGCCACTTTTCTGACCACGGCATTTACCGGCGCGGACGCGGTGTTCACAATGTTGGCGGGCGGTGCGCTCAGTGATGATTTGATTGCGGCTGCTATCCAGCAGGCCAGCACTTTCCGAACGGCAATTGCGGCCGCCGGGGTGCACAACGTGGTGCAATTGAGCAGCGTGGGCGCGGATAAGGGCCCAGAAGTCGGTCCTTTGCACACGTATGGGTACGTGGAGCGCGAGATGCGGCGACTGGCAGGAGTGAACTTAGCGTTCGTACGGCCAGTGGGGTTCTGGGATAACCTGTTGACATTTATTCCGCAGATTCGCAATCAGCACGCCATGGCGGCCAACATCCCGGGGAGCACGCGCCGCGCGTGGGCCGCACCAGAAGACATTGCGACGACGGTGGCCGACCTGTTGGAACGGACGCCGGTGGGTACGACGACGCGGTACGTGGTCAGCGATTTTGCAAGTGGTGACCAGGTTGTGGCCGCGTTGCGCGCGGCATTGCGTATGCCTGACCTACAGTACGTAGAGCTCACGGACGACCAGTATCGTGACGGCGCTCTGGCAGCAGGTGTGCCCGACGCGCTGGTGACTGGCATGGTCACCATGGGTCAGGGACAGCGGCAGGCGTACCGGTTTTACGCGGATTTGGACGCGCACATGCCAGAACTGGGGACGCATGGGCTGAGTACCTTCGTTCCGCGGTTCGTAGCGGCGTACAACGGCAAAGGTGATGCGGGCAACGCGGCTCCGTTTGCGGGCGGACACACGCGTTAGCTCCGGGTGGTGGCTCTGGCCGGGGGTGTGTCGCGGTGAACTGCAACTTTGTGGACTGCTCCACGGTGCCCGCTACAGTGGCTGGTCGAACTGACGTGGCGGTTCCGGTTGAGCGGCTGGTTCCCGCGACCGGGTACGTGCCTCACGCTCACGCCCGTACCGGGCTACCGCGAATTGCCGTAGCCCGAGCAAAACCCGCTCGGTCTCAACAAACCTTAGTCACGACACCCTAAGCCGCTTGCATCCGCTTTCAATCGGACGGCAGTTATGCTAATGTGGGGTCACGAGGTGATGACATTGACAGCAGCAACTGCCCGCCACCAGCGGGCGCTGGATATCATGAGCTTAGAACGGGTGACCAACGCGCGGACGTACCACCACTTGCGGACGAACAGCGGCCGTTATTTACGGCCACATAAAATCATTCGGACCGGCCGCCTGTGGCAAGCAACGCCCCACGACATGCAACAACTGACTGCTTTGGGTGTGGGTGCGGTGGTTGATTTTAGGCAACCGGATGAGGCCGCAAAGGCGCCCGACGTCCCACTTGCCGGGGCGGCACGAGTGGCGGCTCCGATGGTGGTGGGTGACCTCAAAGGTGAGGCGCACGCATTGCGGACATACATTCAACACCACGATGATGCTCCGGAGCACATCCGTTTGGGCTACGAGGCCATGGTGGCGGACCCCACCATGCAGGCGTCCATGCGTGAGTTCTTGGTGACGGCGACCGCCACACCTGGAGCGGTGATGTTCCACTGTTCGGCCGGGAAGGACCGGACGGGGATGGCCGCGGCTTTGCTACTCGGCGCGCTGGGCGTTCCGCGGTCGCTGATTACGCGTGACTACCTCTACTCCAACGTGGAACACGAGCCCAACATCAATCAGGCGTTGGTTGAGTTTCAGCAGTTGGGTGCCACCCACCAGATGTTAACGGACATGCGGGCCGTCACCGGTGTGCGTGTGGACTATTTGGACACCGCGTTGGACTGGGTTGATGCCCATTACGGCAATGTCCGTAACTATGTCGGCGAGCTACTAGGCAACGGCGAGGCCGGGTTGGCGGCGCTGGACCGGGCGTTTTTGGTTGACGACAACCATTAAGACTAAATACAAAGCGGCCTGAGTCACCGGACTACTCCGACGGCTCAGGCCGTATTTTGGTGTGTGTAGAGGTTAGTGGTACCTGTGCTTTAGTCCACTTCACTCTGCGCCGAAATATTATCCAACGAGTTGCTGAAAAACTGCATGCGTTCGGCGTACGATGGGTGGTCGTCGTGCGTGCGGATGGTATTTTGCAGGAGGCTGAGGTTATCGGTAATGATGCCGTCAACACCGATGAACATCATCTGTTCCATACTGTCGGCGTCGTTAACGGTCCAGGCCCACACTGCTTGGTGATCGTCGTGTGCGGCATCCACAAAGACGTCGTCCAGGGTCGTTTCTTCAAAGGTGTATGCGTTGGCGTCGGTCTTCGGGAAGACGAGCACGTACGGGAGAATGAAACTGGCGTACAAATGCGGTACCCGGCGACGCAGACCGGTGATGACACCGTAATTCAGTGAGTGTACACGGTCGTGATGGGCGATAATACGCTGTGCGTACCGGTCAATAAAGTTGGTCAACATGGCACGACTGTCGTTTTTAGTGGTCTTAATTTCGACAATGAGCTTTTGTCCTCGTTTTTCCGCTGCGTCCATGTACTGGTTTAGGCTGACCAGGTGTGCGTGGTGGCCGTTTTCGTGTACCACGACCCGTTGCAACTGTTTAAGTGTGAGCTGTTTTGGTGTTTTGTTGATGCCGGCTAGTTGCTTAAGGTTTTCGTCGTGTAACACGATAAACTGGTTATCCTTAGTTTCGTGAACGTCAATTTCGATGTAGTCGGGATGTTCTTTAGCGGTACGTTCCATCGCGGGCAAAGTGTTTTGGACGCCGTTACCGTTATCCACCCCGCGGTGCGAAATGGCCAGTGGCTGCGAATCCAAGGCCCCTTTGAGGTAAACCGCGTTGAACAAGATTAGTAGCGCCAGGGCCAACACGCCGGTCACGCTAATGCCGGTGTAGAACCAGCCGCCATGGTGCCGTTTGACGGTGGCCTTGGTGGTGCTGGACAACTGGTCGGGCTCAATCAAAAACAATAGGAGCGCGATACTGCCCATGGCGCCCAACACGACTTTGCCAATAATCATCAACGCCATCGTGATGATGGCGGCGACGTACGCGTATTTTTGGTCGTCAAACCAGTTTTGGAGGCCAATCAGCCCTTCAGACCAAGCGTACGCGATGAGCCAGACGGTGATACCGAGCAAAGTCGCGCGGATGAAGAAGAACCACCAGCGTCCCCGGGTTTCGCGCCAACTTTGGCGGGCGGCTGCGCGCAGGTGCATCTCACCGAGAATGGCGTGGGGGAGGACCCGCAGCCAGCGGACGGCGAGGTACGTCATGACCAGGTAGATGCCGGCAACCGCGACGGCCAATGGTGGGCGTTCGAGCAGCCACGCGGTGATGAAGATCGGCACGCGCACCTTTGCCAGCAGGCTCGAACCAACGACCAGACCGGCGAGTGGGACGACGATGAGGCAGTAGGGGGCAAAGAAGACGAAGGAGGTCCAGCGCAGGTGGCGCAAATCGCTCCAGACGGCGCGGGCGATCTGTCGCCAGCCATAGTTTTCGTGGTGGTGGATGTTGTTGACCCCAGTGAGCAGAACTGCAAACTGTAGGTAGACCAGTGCGAGCAGCAGGATGCCAATTGCGAGCAATGCGATGGACGTGAACGGATGATTGACTATTACGCTCGGAGCGTTGGTCAAAGTTAAGTACGGCACCCCGCCGGCCACAAGGACTGCGCGGGTGACCCACCGGAGCGCGGGGATGATTAATAAGCTGATTAAAATACCAACAACGCCGCTAAGTACCAGGTAACTAATCCAGTGAGCCCAGAATTCGCGGAGGACGGCCGCGATGTAACGCAAAGAACGCATTTGATTGTCTCTCCCATCATGTTTATCCCACCATTTTAGCATTGATAACTATGGTTATGATAGGCGGTGGGGTGAACCGACGTTTTGGGGTTGTCCGTGAACCCTAACTCTTGTATTCCGGCTTGACCTCTTCCCGCCAGATGGCCAGTAAGTCTTTCAGTTCCGCCCGCATGTTGAGTACGTCGTCGGTCTTTTCTTTAAACAGTACCGAGTACGCGAAGGCGTCGGCCCCCATGGCGTCCCAGTCGCGTTGTAGCTCCGTGTCACCATATTTATGGTTGTTCAGGTTGACTTGATAGTAATCCCAGCGGCCCTTGATGTTCGGTACCGCCGCGATGAACCGTTTATGGTTACGTGTGTTTTCAATCTGAATGACGCCGTAGTAGGTCGGCGCCATTTTGTACGCCTGCACGAGCGCCTTGCGTTCGTCTTTACTCATATTATTCATTGAAAATCCTCCAATACTGGGTGCCGTCTGTCGTGCGGCTGATGAAGCCAAAGTCGATCAGCTCCCGCGTTAAGTAATTGTAATCAGCCCATACTGCCCCTAGCAGCTGGTTGAAGTCGGTCCGAGTGTAGACGCGCCCGGATTCTAGTATTAAGCACACCCGGTAGCAAACGGCCAGCCGCTGTTTTTCACGTCGGGGGAGGGCTTCAAGTTGCAACTGACCCTTGTCCGTGGAGAAATACTTAGCGATGATCCGTTGGTACTCGGCCTGGGTGATACTGATGTCGCGGGTATACGGTGTTTGCGGTAAGCGGAGTAGGCTCGCATGTTCCGTGTCATCCCCAAAGGCCGACTGGAACTGGGCGAGGTAGAGGCGGGCCTGGTCTGCTTTGCTGCGGAAGGTGAAACGCTGGTGTCGCACCGTGCTGAGGCTGACGCTGAGGTTCGTGGCAATCTCGGCATCACTGTCGCCGCGCGCAAAGGCGGCCAGCAGGTCCCGTTGGCGTGCGGTGAGCGTGTTATTACGGTCAGAAGACGTCAGCAGCGCAGCGACCGGGCCACCGTGGATCTCCTCAAGGTGGCGAGCCATAACGTCCACGCTACGGGGGTGGGCAGCAACGGTGAACTTGCAGTAGTTACATAGTAGTTGGTCGTGGTTTTGGTGAAAACCACGTTGCCAGTCGGCGGTTGTGATCGTCGTATGCACTTAATCGTCTCCTTGTTGACGGATATCGTCAACAAAACTACCATTTGGGGTTGGCAAAGTCAAACAAACACTAATTTAATTTGAGCGTGGGGACGATTGCAGTGCTTAGATTGTCGCTCATTACGAACTAATTCCGCTCAATTTTGGCTCAGTAACGCAACGAATCCGTTAGTAAAAAAAAGCAAACAGGGTCACGACCATTGGTCGTGACCCTGAAGTGTATTTATTTACTTGCGTGCTTGTAGTCCTCGTCGTAGAACTTTCCAGCTCGGATATCGTCGGGCATTCCTTCATACGGTTCCTCGTTGATAACGTCAGCGTTGTCCTGGCCGGCGTCACCAATATAGGTAATTTGGGCGAATTCCGGCACTACCAGCTTGGGGTAAGTCTCGTATTTTTCGCGGGATTCTTCCATCAGGTCGATGTGCTCGTTCTGGTAGGTCACCGTGATTTCTGGGTGGTCCTGCACCCACTTAGGGAAGAAGATCGTGCCGTTAATGCGGTGGTCATTTGGCATGAAGTCGAGGGCGACGTCAGTCCCGGTTGGCTCCGTCCAGGCAATCTTGTAGATACCGGGTACCAGCATCACAATGTTGGCCTCCTGGCCCGTAACCCAGCGGCCGGCGACCATGCCGCCATGAATGCGGTAGTCCACGGTGTGGTCGTTGCGCGCGTACCATTCGTATTCCCAACCGTTGTCATAAGTGTAGATAAAGTGTGTCCCGAGGAAGTCGTCGAGGGTGGCAAACTTCTTGGTCATATTGTTGTGTTCAGTCATCATGAGCTCCTTTGAATAAGTAATTTTGAACGTGTAATAGTTTACATGTTTTTAGCAACTTGATTAATATATACTGGTCCCAAAGGGAAGTCAAGCGGAGGGCTGACAAATGGCACAAAAGAACATTTTGCAGTACATCATCTTGGGACTATTAGACCAGGAACCACGGACGGGATATGAACTAACACAGGATTTTGCCCACGAAATTGGTGAGTTTTGGCAAGCACAGCACAGCCAAATATACCCGCTGTTGGCGCGGATGGAGGAGCAAGGGCTGATTACGCATTCCGTGGAGGTTGCTGGGACTAAGTTAGAAAAGAAGCGCTACAGCATTACCACGGAGGGTCGATCCGCTTTGTCATCTTGGGTGGGAGCCCCTACACCGACGATGGCGACGACCAAGGACGAATTTGTGCTGAAACTCTACTTTGTTCAACGTGCAGACGATGCGCGGTTACCGGGGATGATTCGCGAACAGATTGCGATTCACCAAGAGTGGCTTGACCACCTGGAGGCGCGCCGGCAACTCCTCTTTGGCGACGAAAATGTGCCTCAAGACCAGTTTGGGCACTACTTGATTCTGGATCACGCCCTGACGCGGGAGCAGCAATACCTCAGTTGGTTGGATCAACAATTAACACAACTACCGCATAATTAAACAATGTTATCAATTTGACTAATCATAAGTATATACAGCTGCCGCAAAATCGGCCTAGGCCGCGGCATAACCATCATTACGGCTAAGTTACAAATGGCACAATGCTATTGGATATATCCCCTGAAGGCGTTATTATAAAATTAACAATAACAAAAGGGGGCCACCACCATGAAAATATATGTTGATGTTGTCCGTGGTGACATTACAAAGAGTCGTAGTGACGCAATTGTCAATGCGGCCAATCCTTCGCTCCTCGGCGGTGGTGGCGTTGATGGTGCCATTCACCGTGCGGCTGGCCCCCGATTGCAGGAGGCATGTCGGCGACTGAATGGGTGTATGGTTGGTGACGCGAAGATTACGCCAGGCTTCAACCTGCGAGCATCGTACATCGTCCACACGGCCGGACCCGTCTGGCAGGGCGGCGGAAACGGCGAGAGTGAGTTGTTGGCCGATAGTTACCGTAACAGCCTGTTGGTAGCGGACGCGCACCGGTGCCGTACCGTGGACTTTCCGTCCATCAGCACGGGTGTGTACGGTTTCCCATTATTCAAAGCTGCGCCGATTGCCGTACGTACGCTGATGAGTACGATGCGTGAATGTGATTATGTTCGCCGCGTCCGGATCGTCGCCTTTGATGCGGACACGTACCAGACATTCGCGGCGGCCATTGCTGCCAACGCCGAGATGGCAGTTTAGTCGGGAGTATTATTGAGCCACAACCAGTCACGCTGGTTGTGGCTATTTGTTTGGGTGACAAGTCTAGCAATACGAGTGTTATTGAATTTACCATGATGTTACGGAGTTTTGTGACCGCATAGTATGGGGGGCTAATTCCGTGGTTAAAGGGTTTATGGCGGTCTTACTCGTGCAGTACAAATGCGGGTAGTGAGGGAAACGGCACGGGCTAAATTACCGTTTTATTAATATCAAATGTGAAAAAGGTGTTGACGTTCCTCACCGTTTTGCTATATGCTGGAGCCATCCTCAAGCACGAGGAAATTCTTCCACAGCGAAAGGGGCAACCACTCATGACTAAAATTAACGTCGTCATTATTCCGGTGATTATTAGCATTAACGTTGTCCCACACGCTGATGCAGTAATTGGATAATTGTTAGCGGCAGTTACATGGGACGCTGCCGTGAAGCTAACGGTTATCCTCCGGGGTTATTAACCCGGCGCAAAGGGTGCGACCAACACGCATCCGTGGAGGAATAGCCATGATGAACCAAAACGTTGAACGCTTAGAAGCAATCCAGATACCCGTAACCACGATGGGACCAACGGCGATTATTATGCCGATTGGGATCATTCGTTAGTTGCGGGTTTTATTGTCCCCGGGAATCCGCGGGACTAAATAACATGGACCAATGCTTTTAAGCCGACTCGACGTCTGATAACGTAACGGGGCCGGCGCTCTATACACTTAATTAGTGTATAGGCGTCGTTTTTTATACCCACAAACACGACAACGCGGGGGATCTGAAGGAATTAATCGGACCGCGACACATATTGCAACGGGTAGCGCCACAACTTTGAAAGCGAGGAAAATAACATGACCACAACACTTTATAGCAACCTAGCACTCTTTGACGGCTTACACGATGGCTTCACCCCAGACAGTTGGTTCACGGTAGACGACGCGACGGGCAAAGTCGCAGCCACCGGGACCGGCGCCACTCCGGCAGCCGACCGCACGGTGGATTGCGCCGGTCAGTACGTTATGCCCGGCATGATGAACTGCCACGTCCATTTGGGGAGCAACGCGCACCAGCTCGCGGCGAGCGAGCGCAGCGAGACCGAAACCACTTTGCTCGCCCTACAAAACCTCTCCGACCTGGTCCATTCCGGCGTGACGTACGTGCGGAACCTGTCTTCCAACTACGACGTCGACGTTAAGTTACGTGACGCTCAGGCCGAGTACGGATTCCCGGCGCCGCACGTGGTTGCATCCGGCCGCGCAATGAGTGCAACGGGTGGCCATGGTGACAGCCCGCACCACACGGGTAACGAATCCTACCTGGTCGATTCGCCCGATGAGATGCGGCACGCGGTGCGCCAGGCGTTCAAGAATGGCGCGGATGTCATCAAGGTGATGGCGACTGGCGGAGTGATGTCGGTGGCCGACAGCCCGCTGGATGCAGAGTTCACGCAAGAGGAGTTGGCGGTAGCCACCCGCGAAGCGCACGCCCGCCGACGCAAAGTCGCGGCACACGCACAGGGTACTGCGGGTATCCGGCTAGCATTGGAGGCCGGTGTAGATTCCGTCGAACACGGTATCTTTTTGGATGAGGATGAGGCCGAATTCATGAAGGCTCATCAGGTGTACTTGGTGCCGACGTTGAACGCGGTGCAGGGGATCGTTGATCACGGTGAGGGTAAGATTCCTGACTACATGGTGCGGAAGGCAAGCGACTTTGCCCAGGCGTTCTTTAAGAACATGAAATTGGCGGTGCAACGCGGAGTACCGTTTGCAACGGGTACTGATGCGGGGACGCCGTTCAACGACTTTGCGACCGGCTATTGGGATGAGCTGCACCTGCTGGTGAACAAAGTGGGGATGGCACCTCAGGACGTGCTGTACGCGGCTACGCGGAACTCGGCAGACCTGTTGGGGGTCAGCGAAGAGTACGGCGCACTGGCCGCGGGTAAGTACGCGGACTTCCTGGTGTTGAAGGCCAACCCGCTGGATGACGTGGACGCGGTGCGGCAGGCTGACAAGGGCGTTTATCTTGGTGGCAAGCGGGTATAAATGCCACATTTGATTGGGCTAACGGGCGCGTAAGTGACGTCCGCGTACATAACGTGACTACTGGGAGGCAATTATCATGAAGAATGCGAATCGTAATAAGCAAAGTTGGCCGGCAAGAGTCGGCGTGCTGGCAGCGACGGCGGCCTCGGTGCTGCTGTTAGCTGCCTGTGGAAGTAAAGCCAGCGCGGCCAGCACCAAGTCCATCACGGTGTCCATTCCGAGTCAGCTGGAGACTTTGGATCCCGCACAGGCTAGTGACACCTCCAGCGGTGAAGTTTTGAACAACGTTGAGGAGGGGCTGCTGACGGTTGGCAAGAACAACAAGAAGGAGCCGGGGATTGCTAAATCCTGGACTACATCTAAGGACGGCATGACGTACACCTTTACTTTGCGGCACAACGCGAAGTGGGCGGACGGCAAGCCGGTGACTGCCAACGACTTTGTCTACGCCTGGCAACGGAACGTAGATCCCAAAACCAAGGCGGTCAACGCCTACCGGTACTCCGGTATTGTGAATGCGGACGCCATCAATAGCGGCAAAAAGGCCGTATCGACGTTAGGCGTTAAGGCTGAGGGCGACTACAAGTTTGTTGTGCACTTGGAGCATCCGATGGCCACGTTCCTGACTTTGATGTCGAACGCCGAGTTTATGCCCGTGGAGAAGAGCGCGGTGACGAAGAACGGCAGTAAGTTTGGTACCAACGCAACGAAGACGAGCTACGACGGGCCGTACACGGTGAAGAGTTGGAACGGGACGAACGACTCGTGGACGCTGGTGAAGAACAAAAACTATTGGAACAAGCAGAACATTCATCTGGACAAAGTTACGTACCAGGTGGTGAAGACGACCTCAACGGGGTTGAACATGTTTGAGGCGGGTCAGTTGGACCAGACGGAGCTGTCTGGCAACGAGGTCAAGAACGAGAAGAACAACAAGGCGTTTAAGCAGGTGCTATCGGGTATTGGCACCTACGTGGTCACTAACGAGAAGGCTCCAAGCACGGATGCGCTGAAGAAGGCGTTCAACAACGTCTACATTCGGAAGGCGCTCTCGTTATCGATCGACCGGAAGACCTTTACGCAGGACACGCTGGCGGACGGATCGCAGGCATCGCTGGGCTTTGTCTCTCGGGACTTGGGGAAGAGTCCGACCGACGGCACCGACTTTGCAAAGGATGCGTACGTCAAGAACGACGACGCCAACAGTGGGGTGAGTTACAACCAGAAGCTGGCGCAGGAGTATTGGGATAAAGGGTTGAAGCAGTTGGGTATGACGGGGATGAGTTTTAACCTTACGGTGGACGAGGACGACCAGTGGGATTCGATTGCACAGTACCTCGACGAGACCTGGACGAAGAACTTGAAGGGCTTGAAGGTGACGGTAAAGAAGGTCCCCAAGGCGACGCGAGTGAAGGACCTACTGGGTAGCGACTTTGACGTCATCCTGACGAGTTGGAGCGCAGATTACGACCCGACGACGTTCTTGGACATGATGGTGACGGGTAACTCGTACAACTTTGGCGGTTGGAGCAATTCGGAGTATGACAGCCTGATGAATACGGCGAACACGACGGCCGACGCAAAGGCACGGTGGCAGGCGATGGTTAAGGCTGAGCAACTGCTGATGAAGGAGCAGGGCGTCATTCCGCTGTATCAGGACGCAACGAACTATCTACGGAACACGAAGTTGACGGGTGTGGTAGACAACGCGGCTGGTGGAAATCCGGGATGGAGAGGGGTGAACTTGAGGTAGAGGGTGGAGCAAGGCGCTTAGAAAGCAGAGCATAAGGCACTCAGACCGAAAGGCCCGGGTTTGGCCTTTTGGTTTGAGTGCCTTATGCGTCGCTTTCTGCCTTGCGCAACCCGTTTAGAGGGTGGAGCCCCGCGGTTAGAAACTGGAGCGTAACTTGCTACGGCGGTGAAGCCCGGGTTTGGCTTCATTGCCGTAGCGGGTTACGTGCAAGTTTCTGCGGGGGTGCAACCCGTTTCAATAAGAACGAGTACCGCGGGAGCGTAGTAGTATTTCCCGACCAGGTAGCGGTGAAGCACAATCCCTCTACCATAGCGGGTTTAAGCGCTCACTCCCGTAACTTTCACCAGCATAAATTCACGATCCATACAATACAAAAAACGGAGGATACACCCATGCCAAACACACAAACCACCACGGAACGTGCTGCCGTTGAGCAGTTCGCCCGCGACTACTTTGATCACTTAGCACCATATGTCCGCCTGGAAAGCGTCTCCGCGCAGCATCGCGGAATTCAGGACACCGCGGACTGGTTGCAACAGACTTTTCGTGAACTCGGGGCGTCTTACGCCACGCAATGGAACGAACCGGGTGGGAATCCGGCCGTCTTTGCCCAATTCAAAGGTGCCAGTGACCACACCATCCTGTTTTATAACCATTATGATGTCCAGCCGCCCGAACCACTTGCGGAGTGGCACAGCGAACCGTTCGAGCCGACCTTCCTGGATGACGGGACCGTACGTGCCCGGGGGATTGGGGATGACAAGGGCGAGCTAATGTGTCGGTTGACGGCGGTTCGCTACCTCCAGGATCACGGCGGCTTGCCGTGTAACCTGAAGTTCGTAGTGGAGGGCGAGGAAGAAGTCGGCTCCGGCCACTTTGATGATTACGTTGCGCACCACGCTGATGACCTGGCGGCTGACGTTTGTGTTTGGGAAGGCGGCAGTAAGAACGAGCAGGAACACTTTACCGTCACCGGCGGGGTTAAGGGCATCCTGGCCTTTGACCTCAGCGTGCGGACTGCCGACGTGGACCTTCATTCTTCACTTGGCGCGTATGTGGATAACGCGGCGTGGCGGTTAATTGACGCCTTACATTCGCTACGAACGCCAGAGCGTCGACTGGCCGTTGATGGTTATTATGACTTAGTTGAAACGATGTCCGCTGGTACCCGGGCGGCGGTGGACCGCATGGACTTTGATGCGGACGGCCTGCGCGAACGCGCGGGGTTGCGGCAACCATTCTTACGCGACGACCCCAAACTTGCAAGCGTGAATGAGCCGTCTTTGACCGTCAACGGCTTTGAGTCCGGCTACACGGGCGACGGTGTAAAGACCGTCATTCCGCGGGAAGCGCACGCCAAGCTCGACTGTCGGCTGGCGCAAGGCCAGACCCCGCAGGCCTGCTTTGACCTCATCCGTGCGCAGCTCGACCGGAATGGTTTTCGCGACGTGGAGATGACCTTCCAACTGGGGGAGGACCCGTTCCGCTCCGATCTGGACGACCCGTACTTCGCGGCGGCGACCGATGTGGCCAAAGCTGTGTATGGGACCGATAACGTGCGTGTCGTACCCAACTCGGCCGGCGGCGGTCCGCAAGCGCCAGTAGCCGCGACTTTGGGCCTACCGATTGTGTCGGTTGGCTGCGGCTACTACGGCAGCGGGGCCCACGCGCCGAACGAGAGCCTGCGTGTACGCGACTATCAGCAGGGCGCCTGGTACATGGTGGAACTGATGCGCAGGATGGGTGCAAAGTAGGCACGACAATAAACAACAAGCCCACCGGCAAAGGGGTGCCGGTGGGCTTGCTGTTTCTATATTCTGTTGGGTATGTGCAACGGCGGGTGACCGACCGCCATTACTAGTTGTAGCTAAGCTCCGCAGATGTTGACACCCAAAGCCTGCATCTGCTGACGTAGTTCCTCTGTATCTAGATCTTGTGGTACGTAGCGGGCGACGGTGACGTTACCATCGATAATGCCACTATCATCCCGTAATACTAGGGCAGCGTTCTTGTAATCAAGCGCCAGGCCGTTACCCAGATAGGTGCTCTCTTCGTCGCCGGTGGTTAACGCAAGGTTGGCGTTATTGTCCATCCCGATAGCGTAGTCGGCGTCGTCATCGTTCCGGAGTACTAGCTGAAAGCTACTCCCGATTGTACAGGTACCGCCGACCATCGAGTACTTACTGGACCCGTCGTCGAGAGCGAGAAACACGTTGTCCGTGTCCTGAATCTTATTGCGCAGGTAATCCTGTGCTGCTGGCTTAATGTTTATCCGCATCCTATCATCCTCCTTTGCGTGAGGGATCAGTTGGTTGCTTTCAAACTACACGTACATTATATACTAACCAAAAGTAAGCAGTCAACTTATCGAATGATAGGTTCAGTGGTGCAAAGTTGCGCCGGTAAACGCGGCTTTACGTTGTGGTTGTGTTAGAATAGATGCCGTTAGTAAGGTGTCTGTAGCTGAGACGCTACGTTCGCGTAGTAGAAGGGGTAAGACAATATGACTGAATCCACTGACATCAAAATTACGTTGCCCGCCGACGTGCTGGAGCAACTAACTAAGGAAACGCAAACCACGGGTGAGAGCAACTCGGACGTGGTGGCCCAGGCGCTCAAGGAGTACCTGTACACACAGAAACAGCAGCGCGAGTTCATCTTTGAGGATGACTGCAACGACTAAGTTAATTGAATAAGATGGAGGGTCACTCGCGATGAGGCG
>NZ_BCVS01000047.1:0-17896 GCF_001591865.1 Lacticaseibacillus pantheris DSM 15945 = JCM 12539 = NBRC 106106 | reverse complement strand
AAGCCCGGGCTTCACCGCCGTAGCAAGTTACACTCCAGTTTCTGAACGCGGGGCTCCGCTCTCTCCAAATATTTAAAACTCATTACAAACTCCCCCAAGCCGTGCGTGTCACCCCAATGTTTGGTACACTTTGCCTTAACGAGGTGAAACAAATGAGTAAACACGCTGCACATACAACTGTCAATAACACTAAAAAGAGCGCCCGGAATATTGTCATCGCCATGATCGTCGTGGCCCTGATTGTCATCACCGGTTGCTGGTACGCCACCACCCCTAGCACCTTCATGGAAAAGTGGAGCACCATCAGCTTCGGCGTCATCTTTACCTTTAGCATCATGGTCCTGACCGTCCTCGATGGCCGTGCCCGCTCCCGTGGCGTACGCTTCCTCGTCGACTGGGTCGGTGGCACCGTCTTGCTGGTGTTAGCGCATGTTTACATGATTGGCATCACCTGGGAATGGAAGTTCCTCGGCTACGGCACCCTAGCAATCGCCATCCTGGCCTTGATTGCCGCCTGGAGCCTCAAACCACTCGCCATCAAGCGTGAATTTGAAGACGCAGAATAATTGAATTGCCGGACGCCCGTACCAATGGGCGTCCTTTTTAGTGCACGTGGAAGTGCTGTCTGTGGGCCGCCAGGTACTGCCCGGTATGGCCACCAGTGCTCATGGCTACCTGGTATGGTGTACCACTCGCAACAATTTGTCCACCTTCGCTGCCACCACCTGGCCCCAGATCCAAAACGTAGTCGGCGTTCGCTAACACGTCGAGGTCGTGTTCGATGGCCAGTACGGTGCCCCCCTGGTCAAGGAGCCGCTGGAACACGCCGAGCAACACCTGCACGTCTAACGGGTGCAAACCAACTGACGGTTCGTCAAAGACGAAGAGGGTACCTTGCTGACTCCGACCCATGTGCGCTGTGAGCTTGAGGCGCTGCGCCTCACCACCAGACAGGGTGGGCGTACTTTCACCCAAATGTAAGTAGCCTAACCCCATGTCGTGCAATGTCTGTAACGTCTTGGCAACCGCGGGGATGTCCGCCAACGTCGTCATGGCGTCATCCACGGACAGGTCGAGGAGGTCAGCAATGCTGTAGCTGTGCCACTTGACGGTGAGGACGTCAGGGTTGAAGCGTCGCCCGCCACAAGTGGGGCAGGTTTGCTGCATGTCCGGCAGGTACTGAATGTCCAAACTGATGACGCCGGTACCGCCACAGGTGGGGCACGCCCCGGCCTTTACGTTGTAAGAAAAGTGGCTCGCGGTATACTGCCGTTCTTTGGCCGCCGGTTGGTCTGCATACAGAACCCGGAGGTTGTCGAGAATGTTAGTGTAGGTAGCAACCGTCGAGCGAATGTTCTTGCCGACCGGCGTGGCGTCAATGGCTACGACCCGCCGTACGCCGCCCCGTTGAACATCGCGTACAAAGCTGGGTGCGGGGTGCGCCTTCGTGGCCGTTAGTGCGGGTACAAGGGCGTCGAAGACCAAAGTAGACTTGCCCGCGCCCGAGAAGCCGCTCACGACGGAGAATTGGTTAACCGGAAAGTCGGCGTGAACGTTGTGCAGGTTGAAGCGATCCGTGACGGTGAGCCCAAAGTGTTTGTGGAAGTCGTCCTCATGGTTGAGCGCCGTGGGCCGCACGACTAGCTGGGCACTGCCATTAAGAAACGGGCCAATGAGTGAGTGGGGCGCAGCAGCAACTGCGTCCGGTGTGCCCTGATTGATCAACCGTCCACCTTCCGCACCTGCCGCTGGTCCAATCTCCAAGACTGTATCGGCAGCATTGATAATGGCGGTGTCGTGGTCCACGACAATCACCGAGTTGCCCTGGTCAACTAGACTGTGCATCACGTCGATTAACCCCTTGACGTTGGCGGGGTGCAAACCAATTGATGGCTCATCGAGAACGTACAGGACGCCGGTTGTCTGGGTGCGCAGGGTCCGGGAAAGTTGAATGCGTTGCAGTTCCCCAGTGGATAAAGAGGCACCGACCCGCGCTAGCGTTAAGTAGCCTAACCCCAGTTCAGTGAGAGGACGCATAATTTGGTCCAATTCACTAATGATGTCCTCAGCGAGCGATTGCATGTCCGCGGGTAACCATGCGTACACGGTGGGGATGAATTTCCGTAGCTCCGTGAGAGTGAGGTCGCTGACCTCCGCGATGTTCTTACCGGCCAGCTGTTGCGTCAACAACTCGACTTTGAACCGTGCCCCGTGACAGGTGGGACACGTGCCAAATTCATAGAAACGGTTAAGGCGCGCAATTGCCCGCTCGTTGGTAGTGGTGGCCATGCTGTCCTCAACGGCGTTAAAGGCGTTCTCGAACTGCGCGTTGTCCATGTGGAAAATCTTGCCGGTTTTGCTCGGGATGTTGATGGCGTACTTTTTCCGTGGCCCGTGCCACACCATGTCCTGTTGTTCTTTGGGAAGGTCTTGAAACGGTACGTCAATATTAATGCCAATTTGCTCAGCCACGATGTGCATGAAGTTCCGTCCGGGTAACCGCCACGACGCCACCGCGCCCTCACGAATAGTTTTCGTGGGGTCGGGGATGAGGCGGTTGGTCGCCAAAGTCTTTGCCTGGCCGGTTCCACCACATGTGGGGCAGGCGCCCGCGGAATTAAAAGCAAAGTCCTCCGCGGAGTACGCCTGGAAGTGGACACCACATACGGGGCAAATAATCTCGCCCATGTGGCTGACGCCGTCATTGGGCCGGTCCATACTTTGCGCAATGCCCAGTGTTGGCGGCACCTGGTGGCCGTTCGGACAGCGGGGTGAACCTAGACGGGAGAACATGAGGCGCACCACGTTGAGTGCCTCAGTTGTGGTCCCCACGGTCGAACGGATTCCTGGCACCACTGGCCGTTGACGCAAAGCAATGGCGCTAGGAATATGCTCGATTGTGTCCACCGCCGCACGACTTGTCTGCCCGAGACGCCGCCGGGTGTACGTCGACAACGCGCTGACGTAACGCCGCATCCCCTCAGCGTAGAGGACGCCCATAGCCAAAGATGATTTACCCGAACCGCTACGGCCGGTTATGGCGACTAGTTGGTGGAGGGGGATGTCAACGTCAACGTTTTTGAGGTTATTGACGTGGGCCCCACGCACGGTGATGTTTTGGGGAATCGTGTTATGATGCATAGATAAACCTTCTAACTATATGAAAGAGTGTGAGTAACTTTGAGTAAAATCGAATCAGCGGCTTTGCAACACCGTTCCGTCCGCCAGTTTGCGGACGTTGCCCTCAGTGAGGAGCAACTACGGACCCTCGAGGCCATTGCCCAGGCAACGGCTACCAGTAAATTTATGCAGCAGTTTAGCCTGATTCGGGTCAGTGACCCGGAATTAAAACGGCAAATTGCGGCCGTAACCACGTATGACTACGTGGCTGGTCCGGGTCAGCTATACGTCTTCGTGCTGGACCAAGCTCGTAACGTGCGGCTCGTTGAGTCTGTTCATGGTGACTTGCACCAGTTAACCAACTGGGACGCGCTGCTGGGCTGCGTTTTCGATGCGACTTTGGCCGCCCAAAATATGGTGGCCGCGGCCGAACGCAGCGGGCTGGGCACGGTCTACCTGGGGAGCGTGCTGAACGACCCGCGGCGGATGATCGAGTTGTTGCACCTGCCCCGCTACACGTTCCCGTTGTTGGGACTCAAAGTGGGGGTGCCCGCCGACGTCCCGGCAATCAAGCCCCGGTGGCCCCGGAGCGCCGTGGTTGGGGTGGACAAGTACCCACATATTGATGCAGAGGCACTACGCGACTATGATACCACTATCAAAAAGTACTACGCTGGCCGGGCCACGAACGCGAAGGATAATACCTACACGCAATACATTCAGCAGCACCTGGTCGATAGTATGCACCACCGCGACGACATTGGGGCAATTTTACGGGCTCAGGGTTTCGACCTACCACAATAAGCGTGACCAAAAGCGAATCAACGCTTACCACTATTAGACAACAAAATGCTAAATTTTGCGTTGAGAATCGCCAAATTACGCCTCAAGTATGATGAGTTTAGCCGTAAATTCGGTATGCTGTTATATGTAGGTAATAATATCGATGACACGCTAGCTATCTGGGGGCAGTGTTTTGAAAAAAATTTTATTGGTGGACGATGAGGACAGCATGATTACCTTTTTGCGTCCCGAATTACAATTTGAAGGTTACGCCGTGGAAGTTGCCAACGACGGGTTAACGGCGTGGGATACGTTCAACCACGATCAATCGAGTATCGACCTGATCATCTTGGACTGGATGTTACCGCGACTGGACGGCCTCGAGGTGATGCGGCGTATTCGCAAAGTGAGCGATATTCCCATCATCATGATGACTGCCCGTGATTATGTGGGCGACCGGGTCGCCGGCCTGGATAACGGCGCCGACGACTACATCACCAAACCGTTTGAGATTGAGGAGTTGTTAGCCCGTATCCGCGTCATTTTGCGGCGCGAGGACCGGCGGGGTGGCAAACGCCAGTTGCAGGTGGCTAACTTGGTGCTGGATACGAAATCCCGGCAGGCAACCGCGGACGGTGTGAGCGTGCAGCTGACCCAACGTGAGGCGGCACTGCTGGCGGTGCTGATGCGCAAAGTCGGTGAGACCATGACGCGCGACGAACTCTTGGACGCGGTTTGGGGTGACAGCTTTGAGGGTCAGGTTAACATTGTAGATGTGTACATTCGTTACCTGCGCACCAAGATGAAGGACTTCGCGGACGTGCCGCGGATTCAGACCATCCGTGGTGTGGGCTACACGTTGCCGAGCGAGGTGACCGCGTGAGGCGCCGCGCACGGCCGACGACTAGTTCGGGGCGGATGGCGCGGGCATACGCCACTTTGCTCATCTCCCTGATGGTGGTGGTCGGATTTGCGACCATTACGGTGGTTGGTATTAACATGGTCCACAGCCGTTACGAGAATACGGCCAACACCATGACGGCCCTGAAGCGCTCCTTCGCGGCGGACGATAAACCCGATTGGGATTATTGGACGGCCACCAGCTCGCTCAATACCAGCACAACGTTTGTCCGCGTGCGGGCCTACCGCGGTGATAAGCACGTCCGGACCTTCTACTCCCGGCATACACGTAGGTTTTTGCGTGACGATTGGCGGAGTGCCCGGCTACTGAAGAACATCAACATCCGTTACCAGAGCAAAGTGGGTGTGTATTACCGGGCGTCATCCTGGAATCAACGTGATGGTGAGGACGTGCATTACGAGATTTGGGTCAGCCTGAATAACGTGTTGGCACTGTTCCGAACGCTGTTTGTGACCATTGTGGGTATCACCATTATGGGGCTGGCGATTGGGATCCCCGTAATTTACGTACTGGCCCGCAAACTCAACGAACCGTTGTTGGGGCTGACCACGGCCGCGCAAAACATTGTTAATGCCGATCAGACTAATTATCAGGAAACGCTGCCGGTTCCGGACACGCCGGATGAAGTGCATAATCTCAGCATTGAGTTTAACCGGCTACTCCAGTCGTTGAACCAACAAGTGTTGCGTAACCGCCAGTTTGTGTCTGACGCGTCGCACGAGCTGCGCACCCCGATTGCGGGCATTCGCGGGCACGTGGCGCTGGTGCAACGGCATGGACGGGACCATCCGGAGATTATTCCCGACTCACTGACTGCGATTGACGGGGAATCACTCAAGATGCAGCACTTGATTGAGAGTTTGTTGCAGCTGTCCCGGATGGATCAGGCAGAGTTGCAGCGGAGCAACGTCGATTTGGTCTCCGTGATTAGCAAAGGTGTGGCGCAACTGCAGCCGCAGGTGTCGCAGACCATCCGGCTACAGGTTCCGGCCCACGCGGAAGCGTACGTCAATGCCGACAGCGTTGACCAGATTTTGTCAGCATTGGTCATGAACGCGCACAAGTACTCGGCTGCTGACTCCGTGATTGACGTGGTGCTACTTGAAACGGGACCTCGCGTGACGTTGATGGTGAGTGATAACGGTGTGGGTATCCCCGACGACGAGAAGCCCAAGGTGTTCGACCGGTTCTACCGGGTGGATTCCTCGCGGTCAAAGAAGGTGGCGGGCACCGGTCTGGGTTTGGCAATCGTACAGAAGATTGTGGAGCTTAATGACGGCGACGTTACGATTGCAGATAACAAGCCACGGGGCACGCGGTTTGTGGTGACGTTACCTGGTAAAAACGAAAACGTTATCTGAGAAATTCTCATCTTAAGTTTAGAACTTATAGGTAGCGGGCTTCGAGAGTATCTCCTTACAATGGAGGTAAGCTCGGAGCCTATTTATTTGGCGCCAAAAACTAGAGCGACGCATTTAACATGACGCGTGAAGAGGGTGACGACAACGCAACGTATTCGGCAGTGGTTGGCACGACCAACCGTTTCGTTTATAGCCCGCACGGTTCTGTACTTACTCATCATGCTGTTGCTGGTGTACTTGTACAGCTACCGGGGGATTAGTAATAGCCATTTTATTTATAACGAATTTTAGTGTGTGACGGCCCCGCCACCGATGTCGATGGTGGTTGCAGCAACGCACACAGTAATTTTACCTAACGAAAAAGGAGCGGCACAATGACAAACATTGTAGCGACCATTGACCAACTGGCGGCCAAGTATCCTAACCGGATTGCCTATGACAACCTGGGTCACATTAACACGTATGGCGAGCTGAAGCAGTATAGTGATGCATTGGCGGACTACATTATGGCCCGCAACTTACCGGCCCAGTCACCCATCATGGTGTACTGTGACCAAACCTTTACCAGCGTAGCCACATTTCTCGGGTGCGTGAAATCCGGGCACCCGTACATTCCCGTGGATACCCACTCGCCCAACGACCGGCTGACCATGATTAACGCGATCGCGCAGCCCAGTCTGGTGATTGCGGTGCAAGATCTGCCGATCGATCTAGACGTGGATACCGTCAGCGCTGTAGCTTTGAAGCTCATTTTGAATACGCCCGACACCCAGGTACGACCACAATACGTGGCTGGTGATGAGACGTTCTACATCATCTTTACGTCCGGGACGACGGGTCAGCCCAAGGGTGTACAGATTAGTCACGATAACCTACAAAGTTTCACTGACTGGATGGCTACCTTTGAGCTCCCCGATACGCCCATCAGCCTCTCGCAGGCGCCGTATTCATTTGACCTGTCCGTGATGGACTTGTACCCGACGTTATTGGCCGGCGGCACGGTGCGCGTGCTGCCACGCGAAACGACGGAAAACTTGAAGGACTTATTCATGGCTTTGCCACAGGTACCCGTCAACGTGTGGGTTTCCACACCATCGTTCATGGACATTTGCTTGATGGAACCCAAGTTTGACGCGGCGCACTATCCCGACCTGACCCACATCTTCTTCTGTGGGGAGGAGCTGACCCACCAGACCGCGGCCAAGGTGCTAGCACGCTTCCCCGATGTGCGGCTGTTTAACACGTACGGGCCCACCGAAGCGACCGTAGCGGTATCCGCAATTCAGGTTACTCAGGCCGTTTTGGATCAATACGACCGGTTGCCGATTGGTTACGCCAAAGCGGATACGCAGATTACACTCGTTCCGGGCACGGAGCGGACGGTTAACGGCCAGACTGAGGGCGAGCTACTGCTTACGGGTCCCAGCGTTTCGCGCGGATACCTCAACCGTCCCGACAAAACCGCGGCGGTGTTTGAGCAAAGTAACGGCCAGCAGTCCTACCATACGGGGGACTTGGGCTTTATTGCGGAGGACGGTCTAGTGTTCTACCGCGGGCGCACCGACTTTCAGATTAAACTCAACGGTTACCGTATCGAGTTGGAAGAGGTGAACCACTTCCTCAACCAGGTGCCGTGGATTGAGCACGGGGTGGCGGTGCCACAGTACGACCGCAACCACAAGGTCCGGCAACTCCTGGCGTACGTAGTGTTGGATGAGGGGCAGTTTGAGGACCACATCAGCGCTACTAAGGCGACCAAGGAGTACTTAGGTAGCCGTATGATGAGCTACATGTTACCGCAGCGGTTTGTATACCGCGACGAGTTACCAATGACCGCTAACGGGAAGGTGGCCATTAAGCAACTAATTGGTGAGGCGAACCCATCATGATTAACGTACAGCCATACGCCAACCCCATGTACTTTGTTTGGCTCGTCCTGGCGCTGATTCCGCTCATGGTGGGCCTGTTCTACGGCCGGCGTTTGCAAATATACGAAGCCATTTTGAGTGCGGCGGTGCTCGTGCTCATCTTTGGCGGCAACAAGTGGCACCAGGGCGTGGCCTTGATTGTGTACATGATCTGGCAGGTCGTCCTGGTGCAGGTATATGCGCGTTATCGTCGGCAGCATAACGCTACGTGGGTGTTTATCGTTACCGTAATCGTCAGCATCATCCCGTTGGTGCTGGTCAAGTTAACCCCAGCGATTACTGGAGGGCACAACTCGTGGTGGGGCTTCCTGGGTGTCAGTTACCTATCGTTTAAGGCCGTCCAGGTCATTATGGAATTACGTGACGCAACCATTAAAACGATGCCTATTTGGGACTTTGTGCGGTTCCTGTTGTTCTTCCCTACAGTTTCGTCGGGACCGATTGACCGATTCCGCCGCTTCCAGAAGGATTACACCGAGGCGCCGAGCCAGTCCGACTACCTGTATATGGTGGGCAAAGGGGTGCACAGCATCTTCTTGGGCCTGCTGTACAAGTTTGTGCTTGGCTACCTCTTTGGTTCGGTCATGCTGCCGTCCGTGGCGCAAGCGGCACTGGCGCAGCGAGGTGCATTCTTTGGCCTCGGATTATCGTGGCCGCTCGTCGGTTATATGTATGTGTACAGCATGTATTTGTTCTTCGACTTTGCGGGCTACAGCCTGTTCGCCGTCGGGGTCAGCAACCTTATGGGCATCGACACGCCGGTGAACTTTAACCAGCCGTTTAGGGCCCTGAACATCAAGGACTTTTGGAACCGTTGGCACATGACCCTATCGTTCTGGTTCCGCGACTTTGTGTTTATGCGGACAACCTTCTTCATCATGAAGCATAAGTTGGTGAAGAACCGCGTGCACGTGTCACAGGTTGCTTACCTGGTGAACTTTCTGATCATGGGCTTCTGGCACGGTGTGACTTGGTATTACATCGTGTACGGCCTGTTCCATGCCGGCGCGATTATCATTAACGATATCTGGCTGCGGTACAAGAAACGACATCGCAAGCAACTACCGCACAACCGCTGGACCCAGGCTTTAGCCATCGTGGTGACGTTTAACGTCGTCTGCTTCAGCTTCTTAATATTCTCAGGATTCTTAAATACACTTTGGTTTACACACGGAATGAGGTAAATAATAATGGATGCAAAGGCAACAGTTTTAGCAATTTTAGAGGACTTAACGGGTGAAGACGTGAGTGGTGACATGAACGTTAACCTCTTTGATACGGCGTTGATGGACTCCATGGACACCGTCCAACTGGTGTTGGAACTAACCAACCAGCTGGATATCGATATTCCCGTTTCTGAATTCGACCGGTCACAGTGGGACACGCCACAGAAGATTGTTGACCAGGTTGAGGCCAAGCTACAATGAGTAGCCGGCGCAAGTTATGGCACATTCTCGGCCCGGTCATTATTGCCGGTGCCTTGCTGGCGGGTGGCCTCGTCATACCGTGGCATTATGGTCCCTTGAGCCAGTCCACGGTTAATCGCGCCGCCGTGTCGATGTCGCCCGACGTGTTCTTGGGTGAACGCATCAAACGGCAGGCAGTGAGCGAGGGGTACGTACCGTTTATGGGGTCCTCAGAGTTATCCCGCATGGATCCGTTGCACCCGTCCGTGTTGGCGACGAAGTACAAGCGTAATTACCGGCCGCTCCTCATGGGGGCACCAGGTACGCAGTCGTTGACCCAGTTTTTGAGCAGCCAGACTCTGTTAGCGCATAAGGCCCCCAGCAAAGTGGTGTTTATCGTGTCCCCACAGTGGTTCACGCCCAAGGGACAACAGGCATCCGCGTTTGACTACTATTATTCACCTTTGGATACGATTGTTTGGTTACAGCATGCACACAACACCGCTGCAAACCGTTATGCGGCTCAACGCATCTTGAGTATGCCCTCCGGTAAGAACGGCGGGGTGATTGCAGATGCGCTACTGCGTATTGCGGCTGGGCAAAAGTTGACCACGAACCAGCGGCGGTTACTGGCTATCCGCCGACAAATATTAACCAATGAGGATGCACTATTCTCGCGGTTCCAGCTGCGGAATAACTTGCCGCGGATTGATAAGGCTGCCAAGCAGTTACCCGCTCACGATAACGTGCAGGAGTTAACGCAGCGGGCCAACGAGCTGGGCAAGGCCGGTACTCGGGGCAACGAGTTGGGCATCGACAGCCACTTTTTCCGTGAGCGCTTGGGGCACGGTCAGTTGGGCAGACTACGTGGGAGCCAGAGCGGCTACGATTACCGGCAGTCGCCGGAGTATAGTGACCTCGAACTTGTGCTAAACCAGTTTGCCGAGCATAACACCCAGGTTCTGTTTGTCATTCCGCCGGTTAACGGCCGCTGGGCGCGGTACACGGGACTATCCCAAAGCATGATGCAGCAGACCGTGGCTAAGATTAAGTACCAATTGTCTTCCCAAGGTTTCAATCACGTACTCGATTTGAGCCGTGATGGTGATGAGCAATACTTTATGCAGGACACGATTCACTTAGGTTGGCGCGGCTGGCTGGCAGTGGATGGGGCGGTGAAACCGTTCTTGGAACAGAAACAGGTTGAGCCGCAATACAACATTCAAAATCGCTTCCTGACGAAGACCTGGCAGCAGACGCTGTCACCGACGGGGGTGGGCGTAAATGGGCGGCAGTAAACGGTGGTTTATTACCCTGTGGAGCATTATTGTAGTGCTGCTGGCCATTGACGGCGCACTGATAATTCGGCACCAGTTAGTTCATCATGACCTACGCACCAGTCAGCGGAGTAAAAGCAAAGCCGGCGCGCAACCGACAGCCAGCCGTCTGTACGGCTACACGCAGTCGGCTGCCGCCAACCAATTGTTGGTTGCCAAGCTGAAACCAATGTCCTTTTCTGGCACCGCCATTATTGTGCAGAATGGCCACGTGGTTGGTCAGTACAGTCACGGGATGGCCGATGATGGTAAGGGTGTGAAGAACAGTCCCAACGTCAGTTATGAAATTGATTCGGTGCAGAAGAATCTGACGGCGGCGTTAGTGATGCGCACGATTCGTTCGGGCAAGCTGTCGTTTAACAGTCACCTGAGCGACTTTTACCCGCAGATTCCTGGTAGTCAGGACATTACGATTCGGCAGATGTTGGACATGACGTCGGGGCTGAGTGCACCGGACTCGTTACACACTCCGAATAAAGATATGAGTGACGCAGAGGTGGTTCAAAGTGCGATTGAGAGCCTAAAATATAATGCTATGCAGCATGGCAAATGGTCGTATCAGCCGGTCAACTTTACGTTGCTGGCAGGCATTATTGAAAGGGTAACGCGAAAAAGTTATGCTGATTTGTTTATGCAAACAATAGCGCGGCCGTTGGGGTTAAAAGGCACACACATGGCCGATGCGACCTTAACGGGGCAAAGTAGTGCACAAGGTTATAATACGTCCAGTCCAGAAGACTATTCTAAGCCATATAAAATGTTAAAGGGGCAGATACAAAGTGAATTAGGCACAGGTCAAATATTCATGACACCTGGTGACTTATACCGTATCGAGAGTAGTCTGTTAAATGGTAAGTTGCTTAGTGCAGGCGAATCGCAAGCATTGTACGGTCCTCGTGATAGCGTGATGTATAGCGGTGGCTACTATCATGACGGCACGAATTATCTGTACGCTAATGGGTACGGATATGGTTTTGAAGCATTTGTTCGGATCACGCCAGATGGTAAGAATGCGGTCGTTGTTATGTGTAATAAAACGTTGCCGTACGATCAAATTAAGGCGGCTATTGACGGCGTCGTCCAGTGGTGGCTAGTCCAGAAGCACGACGGTGACGTGATTCAGTAGATTGATTTAGCCAAAGTTAACTGCATAAACAGAAAATGGTGTCCTCACCCTAACCGGTGGAATCTGGTTAGCACGAGGACACCATTTTTGTTTTGGTTGATGTGGATGTGGGCAAGACTTTAATCAGTTAATACGTTTCAGTAACTAGTTTGTGCATGACTGGGTGGACGTAGTTGGAGGGGGTGAACGGTGGCCGCTGTTTGGGGCTTGAATTCGCGCCGGAAACCGCGGGGGTTATGCGGTTGTAGTCTTCGCCCTGGCAGCGGCCACCGTTCGCCGCCTCCAACGTAGTACGCCAAGTCAGGCACAAACGGCGTTAGCTCAACAATACTGCGTCATCGGTGAGCTCGGTGCCGCTCTGCTGTTTGAACAGCTCGAGCAAGTCTGGCACCGTCAGGCCGGCCTTTTCATCTCCTTGAATATCCACCACGATGCGCCCGTGATCCAACATGACCAACCGGTTGCCGTACTTGAGGGCGTCGGCCATGTTGTGGGTAATCATCAGGGTGGTCAGGTGCTGCTCCTGCACGATTTTGTCGGTTAGTTCCATAACGGTGGCACTGGTCTGCGGGTCCAAAGCCGCCGTATGCTCATCCAGTAGTAGGAGGGAAGGCTGCAGGATGGTCGCCATTAACAGCGTGACTGCTTGCCGTTGCCCACCGGATAGTAGACCAATTTCCGCACCCAGCCGGTCTTCAAGGCCCAGGCCGAGGCTGGTCAGCTTTGCTTTGAACAACTGGCGCTCGTTGTGCTTCACACCGCGCGTCCAGAAGTTGCGCCAACTACCGCGCTTGAGGGCGAGGGAGAGGTTCTCCTCCACCGTTAGCAGCGTGGCCGTACCCTGCTTGGGGTCCTGGAATACCCGGCTGATGAGTTTTGCGCGCTTGTTCACGTTCTGGTAGGTGACGTCCTGGCCGTCAATCTTAACCTGCCCGTAATTCACGGGGAGTGACCCCGCTACGCTGTTCAACAGTGTGGACTTACCGGCCCCGTTACCACCAATGATGGCCACAAAGTCGCCTTGGTTCAGTGTGAGGTTGATGTCCTTGAGCGCGTGGTTTTCGTTTGGCGTACCCTTTTCAAAGTACTGGTGTAGGTGCTTGACCTCTAAAACTGCCTTGCTCATATTAATCATCCTCCTTCATGGACTTACTGTTCTTCCGCCGTTGCTGCATTTGGCCGACTTTCTTTTGGACCAAAGGCAGGGACAGGAAGAGCGTCAGCATCAATGCGTAGAACAGGCGGAGGGCGTTGGCGTCAACACCCAGCTCCAACACGATGGCGATAATAAGTCGGTAAATGATGGCACCGACAATGATGGTCAGCAGACGTTTGCCAAAGCTGATGTTACGCAACAGGATTTCGGCAATGATGATACCAGCCAGGGCAATAACAATGGTACCAATCCCCATGGACACATCCGCATAGCCGTTAGTTTGGGCCATGAGGGAACCAGATAGGGCAATCAGACCGTTACTAATCATGTAGACAATAATCTTCATGGCGTCGGCGTTAATACCGTTGGCGGCGGACATGTCCTCGTTGTTACCCACGGCACGAGCAGCCAACCCCATTTCGGTGTTGAAGAATGCCACCAGCAGGATAATTACAATGGCAATAACGACACCGCCGACTACGATGGTGGTGGTCGTGCTATCGCCAATACTGATCATGCTAAAGACGGTCTTCATGGCCCCAGTCAAGGGAACGTTGGCCATGCCCATGACGAAGAGGTTAACCGAGTACAACCCGGTCATGGTTAAAATCCCTGATAGCAGGTCGGGAATGTGCAACTTTGTGGTCATGATACCTGAGACCCACCCGGCGAGTGCCCCGCCGGCAGCGCCCATAAGCGTTGCCACGACGGGATTAGTGCCCTGCGTGATGGCGTGGGCGGTGATTGCGGCCCCCAAAGGGAAACTACCCTCGGCGGTCATGTCGGCAATATCCAGAATGCGGAATGTTAGGTACACCCCAATTGCCATGATGGCCCACAGGAAGCCCTGCGCCACACTTGATGTCAGAATATCGATGTCCATAATGATTAACCTCTCTCTGTTGGTGCGAATTGGTGGAACGGATTACTTCAGCGTTGATGCATCAATGTTGAAGAGTTTCATGCGCTTAGCGTCAGTGACGAGTTCAGTTTTGGCTGGCTTTTCTACTGCCAGGTCCTTGACCTTCTTGCCCTTGATAATCTTGACGGCCATCTTGGCGGTCTGGCGGCCTAATTCCTTGTAGCTAATCCCGCGGGTGGCAACCCCAGCCTTTTTGATCATCGTTGCGTCGGCGGTTACAACCGGTACCTTGGCGGATTCAGTGACTTTGCCGATAGTGTTCATAGCCGCGGCACAAACGTTATCGGTGGGGATGTACATGGCGTCGGATTGCTTGGCCAAAGCCGCAGCCGTCTGCTGAACGTCGTTGGTAGTGGCGACCGTCTTTTCAACGGGCGTCAGGCCCAGAGACTTAATGACCTTCTTAGCGGTTTTAATCTGTACGACGGAGTTTTCCTCGGCCGCGTTGTAGAGCAGACCAATCTTCTTGGCCTTCGGGAACATTTTGTGTAGCAGTTTAATTTGCGCGGCGGTGTCAACCTTATCGGTCACCCCGGTAGCGTTGGTATCGGGATGGGTGACGTTGGTGACCAAGCCCGCCGACTTAGGGTCGGTGACGGCCGTGAAGAGCATTGGCGTTTTGCTATCCTGCTTTTGCAGTGCCTGAGCAGCCGGGGTGGCAATGGCTAGGTTTAGCACGTTTTTGTCCTTCTGCAACTGCTGACTCATGGTTTTCAGATTACTTTGGTCGCCCTGAGCGTTAACGTAGTCAATCTTCAGGTTCTTGCCATCCTTGTAGCCTTCCTTGGCTAGTTCCTGCTCAAAACCCTTGCGCGCATCATCCAGCGCGCTTTGGCTAACCAGCTGCAGGACACCGATTTTCACGGTTTTGTCACTGCTACTGGAACTACTATTCTTGCCACAGGCGGCCAGCAGGGTAACTGCGGTCAAAGTGGCGGCGACGGCGATAATTTGTTTGAACTTCTTCATGTTGATTCCCTCCCAGGAAAGTAAAATGACCGGTCACGTGGTGCAATGCGTCCACGTGGCCGGCCAGTTATCTCTTCCGGAAGATAGAAAACGCCACGTGTTCGAATTGCTTCGATCCATGTGGCGGTTGTAAGCATTATAAATTGCTACGGCCATCATGGATACAAACCAGCTGGTTTGCATCCATGATGCAAACCGCTAACTGTAATAGCCGTAGTAATACGCGTTATTCAAGTTGATGCGTCGAATGTTAGACATAAGCGACACTCCTTGATAGCAGTTTTTATTACAGGGCTAAGAATATCCTCATTGGATTTTAAAGTCAACATGTTTTTGATCGGTCAGTGGTAATTTGGTCGGCTGTAACCGGTGACGCGCCTTATTTGACGCGGCTTACAGGAATGTTCAATTTTTTCATCATGTTCCGGTTAACCACGACGCTCACCTTGTCTGGAGACTCAACGGCTAGTTGCTTAGGCGTCTTGCCCTTAATGATTTTGAGTGCCATCTTGGCAGTTTGGCGACCGAGTTCCTTGTAGCTGATACCGTTTGTGGCGGTACCACCAGCTTGGACCATCGTGCTAGCAGCGGCAACTACAGGGGTCTTGGTAGCAACCGAGACTTTACCCACGGTAGCCATGGCTGCGGCTACCGTGTTATCAGCGGGTACGTAGATGGCGTCGACTTGCTTGGCGAGTACCTGTGTCGTCTGGGAAACGTCGTTGGTGGACGCGACTGTCTTGGTGACCACCTTGAGCCCTTGAGCCTTCAGCGCAGTCTTAGCGAGTTTAATTTGCATCACGGAGTTGGCCTCAGCGGCGTTGTAGAGCAGGCCCACAGTTTTGGCCTTTGGAACCAGCTTCTTCAGCAATTTAATTTGCCCGGCTACGTTAACCATGTCGGTGACACCAGTGGCATTCTTGTCGGGGTGTTTCAAGTTAGTGGCCAGGCCAGCGGACTTAGGATCAGTGATGGCGGTGAACAGGAGCGGTGTCTTGCTGTCGGCCTGCTGCATGGACTGTGCGGCCGAGGTCGCAATAGCTAGGTTCAAAGTGTTCTTATCTTTGGCCAACCGCTGCGACATGGTTTTCAAGTTACTCTGGTCGCCCTGAGCGTTGAGGTAATCTAGCTTGAGGTTTTTGCCCTCTTTGTATCCGTGCTTAGCCAATTCGGCGACGAACCCTTTGCGGGCATCGTCCAAAGCTGTTTGATTAATCTGCTGCAAAATTCCAATTTTAATCGTTTTATCGGTGGTCGCGGCCTTGGCTGTGCTCTTGCCGCAAGCAGCCAGCAGGGCAATTGACGCAACCGCAACGGCAGTACTAATTACTTTGGTTAACTTCTTCATCATGTATTCCTCCAGAATGTTTGGTACGGGTTGTTGAACCCATTAACAGAAAATGGCCAGCCACAGGACGATTTTCATCCATGTGGCTGGCCATTAGTTTTTCCGGAAAAACAAAATCGCCACATGGATGAATGTTAATCCATGTGGCGAGTCGATGACGTGCTTAAGAACTTCGGCCTCATGGATGTGAACCAGGCGCGGTTCACATCCAACGTGTGAACCGCTATCCGAAAAAGCCGAAGAAAAAGTTATTCAGTTGTGTCTGTGTATGTTGATGCATAATGTGACCTCCTGAACGGGTAGCGGGTAACAACTTGTTGAACCTAGGTTATAACGTCGCGGGGACTGTGTCAACATCTTTTTTTAATATTGTGTGTAGCAAAATCTCATTGATGCTAATTAGCGCAGAGGCTTGCCGCTTGGACGCGGTCCTTGAAGGCGCAAGCAGGGACCAAAAAGTGACGCGTTGTCTGCGCGCCACTACGGTTGAGAAAGTTATTCTAGTTCATCGCGATAAAGCCCTACGACCAGTCCCAAAATGGTCACCGTGTCGAAGTACATATCGGCCATAGTATCATTTTCAGGGTGGAGTCGTACCCGACCAGATTCACGGTAGAAACGCTTAACGGTGGCCTCATCATCTTCGGTCATTGCGACCACCACTTGACCGTTTTCAGCTTCACTTTGCTTACGCACAATGAGCTTATCACCATTGAGAATGCCCATCTTGATCATGGATTCACCCTGGA
Source organism: Lacticaseibacillus pantheris DSM 15945 = JCM 12539 = NBRC 106106 (assembly GCF_001591865.1). Taxonomy (NCBI): domain Bacteria; kingdom Bacillati; phylum Bacillota; class Bacilli; order Lactobacillales; family Lactobacillaceae; genus Lacticaseibacillus; species Lacticaseibacillus pantheris. The sequence goes on along the minus strand of NZ_BCVS01000047.1, from coordinate 769 downwards.
CGCGCAACATGAACAGCTCATCCTCGGCGTAGTTCAGTCCTGTGGGGATGGGGAAGTAATCCTCAATGTTTTGCGTGGCGGTGATGGGCACACCAGCCGCAACGGTACCAACGAGGGGGATACCCTTTTCTGGGGACATACCAATGTAGTCGTAACCGGCGGGAGTGAGCTCCAAAGTGCGGGGCTTAGATGGATCCTTGGCAATGAGTTGAGCTGCCAGTAATTTTTGGAGGTAGGCCGCAACGGTTGATGAGGAACTCAAACCAACCGCCTCACCGATTTCACGAACGGTCGGTGGGTAGCCACGGTTAGAAATAGAGTCGTTGATGCTCGTGAGTATTTGTACCCACCGTTTCTTGACGGTCTGCTCAGCCATATTTATGTGTCCCCCTGTTTGTTTCTTGTCTCCAAGATAGCATGACGAACACGTGTTTGCAAGCGGTATAGCAACATTTTCGGCGGATTTAAGGTTATTAATGGTGATAATTTGTTCGCTAGGCGATGCTTGGCCCAATTTGGTTGTCTACGGCGTCGGCTGGATAGATGAGCTTCGGCATAGGTGGGGGACTAGGGTGAAGGAGTAGGTGGTTACGAACACGCGGGTGGCCTTTGGGAATGCGGCTTACGTGCCCTCCGTCCCAAAGGCCATTCGCGGGTTCTCGTCAATTTGGTGGTAATCTTGGTAAACGGTCTAGCTTAGTCCTCCTACACAAACTGAACAAGTGGGGACTACTTATGCTCTGCTTTTTAACCGAGTTGCTCTACTCTG
>NZ_BCVS01000046.1:0-18092 GCF_001591865.1 Lacticaseibacillus pantheris DSM 15945 = JCM 12539 = NBRC 106106 | reverse complement strand
AGGAGCCGCAGGCGACGTACTGCGCGACGAGTTTCGAGACCAGCCGGTGGTCCTCCGGATGGGCTCGAAATCGCACCGGAAACTCACCCGGGTTTGGTGAGTTGGAGGTTTCGCCCTATCAGTGGATTACCATGGAGCACCCCACGTAAGCCGCAATTCACCGGTCCGACAAACGCTGCCGCCAGCCACTACCGTATCAATCCACGGCGCAGGACACGTAGGCCGCAGTCCCAAAGTCCGCCCGCGTGTTCGTGCCCACTCCAGCTGCGGTTACCGCGGAGCGCCCCACGGAAGCCGCAGCTCACCGGTCCGGCCTACGCTGCCGGCACCACTGCATGCAAAAAGCCGATCCACAGTTGCGGGTCGGCTTTGCTTAATCTAGGGGAGCGGTGATTACATCATGCCGCCCATGCCCGCGCCGGGGGCACCAGCACCGGCTGCAGGGTTGTTGTTGCCATTCTTGTCCGGAATGTCAGCAACTACGGCTTCAGTTGTCAGCATCAGGGCTGCAACGGAAGCGGCGTTCTGTAGTGCGGAACGCGTAACCTTGGTTGGGTCGATAATCCCACTCTTGGCGAGGTCTTCCCATTCACCACTAGCAGCGTTGTAACCAACACCAACTTCCTGGCTCTTCAGGTGCTCAACAATCACGGAACCGTCTAGACCAGCGTTTTCAGCAATCTGACGAACTGGTTCCTCAAGGGCACGCTGCACAATGTTGATACCAGTCTGCACGTCGCCACTTTCCTTCAACGCAGCAACTGCTGGAATGGCGTTAGCCAAAGCAGTACCACCACCGGCCACGTAGCCTTCTTCAACCGCAGCACGGGTTGCGTTCAGGGCGTCTTCAATCCGGTACTTACGTTCCTTCAACTCAGTTTCAGTAGCAGCACCGACGTTAACGACGGCAACACCACCAGCTAACTTAGCCAGACGTTCCTGCAACTTTTCACGGTCAAAGTCGCTGGTCGTGTCCTCAATCTGGGACTTGATGGTAGCGACACGTTCGTCGATGGCGTCCTTAGTACCAGCGCCTTCAACAATCGTGGTGTCATCCTTGGTAACGGTAATCTTGCCAGCCTGGCCCAACTGTTCCAAGGTCGTGTCCTTCAGTTCCATACCGATGTCTGAGCTGATCACCTGGGCACCAGTCAGAACGGCGATGTCTTCCAGCTGCGCCTTACGACGGTCACCGAAGCCAGGGGCCTTAACGGCAACCACGTTGAACGTACCACGAATCTTGTTCAATACCAGGGTTGGCAAAGCCTCACCATCAACGTCATCAGCAATGATCAGGAGGGACTTACCCTGCTGCACAATCTGCTGCAGCAATGGCAAAATGTCCTGGATGTTGCTAATCTTCTTGTCGGTAATCAGGATGTACGGGTTGTCCAAGTCGGCTTCCATCTTGTCGTTGTCAGTAACCATGTACTGGGACAGGTAGCCGCGGTCGAACTGCATCCCCTCAACAACGGATAGCTCCGTCTTGATACCTTTGCCTTCCTCAATGGTAATAACACCGTCGTGGCCAACCTCCTCCATGGCCTCGGCGATCAACTTACCAACTTCTTCACTAGCGGAGGAAACGGCACCAACCTGTGCAACTTCTTCCTGGTTGGAAACCTTGTGGGAGTTCTTGTGTAAAGCATCAACAGCGGCCTCAGTGGCCAACTCGATACCCTTGCGGATACCCACTGGGTTAGCACCAGCAGTCACGTTCTTCATACCTTCACGGATGATGGCCTGAGCCAAAACCGTGGCGGTAGTCGTACCATCACCGGCAATGTCGTTAGTCTTGGAAGCTACTTCTGCTACTAGCTTGGCACCCATGTTTTCGTAACGGTCTTCCAACTCAATGGACTTAGCAATCGTCACACCATCATTAGTGATTTCTGGTGCGCCGTATTCCTTGTCCAAAACAACGTTACGACCCTTAGGACCAATGGTGGTCTTAACGGTGTTTGCCAACTTGTCCACACCACGCAGCATTGCTGCCCGTGCGTCTTCAGAAAACTTAATGTCTTTAGCCATGTCTATTATTCACCTCAGTAAATTAGTTCGTTACGACTTAGTCTTCAACGATTGCCATGATGTCCTTGTCGTGGAGAATCAGGTAATCTTCGCCATCAAACTTCACTTGGGAACCGGCATACTTGTCATACATGATGACGTCGCCTTCCTTGACGGACATTGGTAGCCGCTTGCCTTCTGGTGTCGTGGCACCGGCACCAACAGCAATTACCTTACCAGTCGTTGGCTTTTCCTTCGCGTTGTTAGCAAGAACAATACCGCCAACGGTTTGTTCCTTTTCTTCCTCGACCTGAACGACAACACGATCTCCTAATGGTTTCAGCAAGATAATCCCTCCAAGAATTTTTTGATTGATTTTTAGCACTCGTTTGTTTTAAGTGCTAACACAATTCTTACTATACCATGTTGTTAGCAAAATGCAACAGGGAGTGCTAATTTTTTCTAACCCTGAATTAGGGTAAACAAAAACGCCGCCAGCGCGACGCGTACAACGACATTATTCAAATCGTTCGTCCCGATTCGCGACGAAGAAAATTAGTGACTGTAATTCGTTGGCCAAGTCAATATACTTGACATCCACGCTTGCGGGTACGTTCACCCGCGTGGTCGAGAAGTTCATTATGCCTTCAACTCCCGCCTCCACGAGCGCATCCGTAATGTCCTGCGCGGCGGTCACCGGCGTAGCCAGGATGGCAATCTTAATCTGCTGGTCCTTAATCTGCTGCTCCAAATCCGCCATTGAGTACACCGGCACCCCCGTCTGAATGGTCCCCGTAATTTTAGGGTCGGTATCAAAGGCGGCGCTGATGCGAATATTGTTGGTCTGTTGGAAGTTATAGTTGAGCAAGGCACGCCCCAGGTTGCCCACCCCGATTAACGCCACGTGCGTGAGGTGATCCTGGTACAAAGCCTTACGGAAGAACCGGAGTAAGCTGTGCACGTTGTAGCCAAAGCCGCGCGTTCCCAGCTGCCCAAAGTACGCAAAGTCCCGGCGGATGGTGGTCGCATCGATATTTATCCGTACCGCAAAATCACGGGAGGAAATATGCTCAACGCCCTCATCAGCCAGAATATTCAAGTAACGGTAATAAATCGGCAACCGTTTCGCGGTCGCGTGTGGTATTTTGCCTACAGCCATGCCTCAACCCCCTATACATAGTTTTTCATTATCATGTTAACCGGTTTAACAGCATAATTCAAGCGTTTTCATTGAGATTGTGCAATTGTTGTCCGTTATTTCTGTCACCCAATAGTCCCCCGCTTAACTACACGTCCAATCTGCTACATCTTATCTAATGATGACCACGTTAAAATATGTACCACCACGCTGTTTCCGTCTTGTTTGGTTTATCACGTTACGGTCTACTCACCGCAAAGAAATATTTCCCCGGTAATCGTAGGGGCAAGGAGGCCGAATATGCTATATTGGAAGTAATTATTTTGCACCACGATAACGGTACGGCTGTCTCAGTCGCACCCGATGAGGTTAAACACATTGATTTTATTACAGGCACAGAGTGTCGGCCGCAGTTTTGATGGCATCGACCTCTTCACAAACGTTAACTTACAAATTCAGGACAATAGCCGGATTGGTCTCGTCGGGCCGAACGGTATTGGCAAAACCACCCTACTCGAGATTCTCGCGGGCATCACCGAACCGGATTACGGCGCAGTGACCAGCCGCAAAAACTTAAGCGTCGGCTACCTGGCGCAAAACTCAGGACTTGACTCGGGCAAAGAAATTTACGCCGAGATGCTCAACGGCTTTGCCACCCTCAGGGCCATGGAACGTCAACTCCACACACTCGAAGAACAAATTGCTGATCCGGCCACTGCGGACGATCCCGAAGCATACGCCGCTACCCTCAAACAGTACGATCAGCTCAGTAACGACTTCCGCGAACAAAACGGTTACGGTTACGAGGCGGAGATTCGCAACGTGCTGTCCGGGTTCAACTTTGCTCCCGAACGCTACCACGACCAGATCAGCACCCTATCCGGTGGTGAGCGCAGCCGACTCGCGCTAGCCAAAATGTTGCTCTCACGGCACGACCTCATTATTCTCGACGAACCGACGAACCACCTCGACATCGACACGCTCGGCTGGTTGGAAGGCTACCTGCGCGGCTATAACGGCGCCATCCTGATCGTCAGCCACGACCAGTACTTCCTCGACCATACCATTAACGAGGTGTACGAGCTGGCTCCCCGCGGCGCCACGCACTATACCGGTAACTACACACAGTATCGGCAGCAGCGGGCGGCCAACCTGGACCAGGCGTGGAAGGCTTACAACAAGCAACAGGAAGAAATTGCAAAACTGCAAGAATTTGTGGACAAGAACATCGTCCGGGCCAGCTCAACCAAGCAGGCGCAGAGTCGGCGTAAGCAGCTGGAAAAGATGGACCGCCTGGAACGCCCAACTGGTGAGCAATCCGCCCACTTCCACTTCACCGCTGATAAATCCAGTGGTAATGAAGTGCTCAAAGTCCAGAACGCCACGATTGGGTATGCGCCTGACGATCCCATGGCGGGTCCCATCGACTTCACGGTCAACAAGGGCGAACGGATTGGCATTGTCGGCCCCAACGGTGTGGGCAAATCGACTTTGCTTAAAAGTGTGCTGGGGCGCATCCCCTTCCTGAAGGGCGACGCCGTACTGGGCGCCAACGTCCAGCCCGGGTACTACGACCAAGATCAAGCGTCACTGAACCCCAAAAATACTGTGCTGGAAGAAGTCTGGCAGGAACACCCGACCACCCCTGAAAAGGACATCCGTTCCGCACTGGCCGCCTTCCTCTTGGGTGCGGGCGACGTGGACAAAACGGTGGCTTCGCTTTCCGGGGGGCAACGAGCCCGACTGCTCATGACCAAGCTAGCCATGGACCACGATAACTTCCTTATCCTGGACGAACCGACTAACCACCTCGATATCAACAGTAAGGAAGTGCTCGAACAAGCCCTAGAAAGCTTCGATGGCACCGTCCTCTTCGTCAGCCACGACCGTTACTTCATCAATGACTTAGCGGACCGGCTGGTGGTGCTTAGTCCAGCGGGTAGCGAAACCATTCTGGGTAACTGGGACTACTACCAGGAAAAGCAAAACGAAGACGAACCCACGGACGGGGCAGACCACCTGGGTGTCTTTGGTACGAGTACGGCGCAGAAGCAGACGACGAACAGCCAGGGTGCGGCGGACTATGCCGCGGCCAAAGCCGACCAAAAGGCCCAGCGGAAGTTGCAACGCCGCGTGGATGCCGCCGAAAAAGCCATTGAGGAATTGGAGGCCCAGAAGCAAACCATCCTCGACGCCATGGCCCTACCGGAGAATGCGACTGCCGCCATCAAGCTACAGGACATGCAAAAGGACGTCGACGCGTTGGATGCACAACTGGCCGACGCCGAAGCCGAATGGGAAGCTGCGGGGATGGCCCTCGAAGATAACGAATAACACCAAAGAAGGTAGTGTGAACGACCGCCAAACCGCGGGTACGTTCGCACTACCTTCTTTTTATGCTTGCCGCTAACCTAATAGCTGGTCGAGAAACGTTAATACCCCCTGGGTGTTGTTATCGGCGGTCTCGGCGTCCGCAACGGCTTTGACCGCATCACTAGCATTGGCCATGGCGACACCCAAACCCACCTCACGGATCATCTCCAGGTCGTTGCCACCATCTCCAAAGGCGCACATATCCGCCAAATCAACGTTTAGCACCTGGCCCAGCTGCTGCAACCCAGCGGCTTTGTGCACACCTGGTTGGATGAGGTCGATATCCCCGTGACCACTCGAAGCGGGTACGGCCAGGCCGTCCATCAGTTGTTCAAAGCGGTGGACCAATGCGTCGGTCTCATCTGGCGGACAGCTGATGGCAAACTTAATCAGCTCGTCATCCAAATCATCAAAGCTGTCCACTAACTCCAGCTGGTAGTAATACCGCCGCACATCGGCGATCCACTCCGGCCGTTCGTCCGCCAACACGTAGGCGCTCTTGACGCCGCAAACTACGACGTGAATGTCCGGCACCGTCGCCAACCGCGCAATGATTGTGGCCGCAGTCGAGCTAGCATACCGGTTGATGGCATACTCCCGATGCTCGTCCCGGATGTACGCGCCGTTTTCGGCCACGTAAATGGTGTCGGGATAATCCGTAAAGAATGAGCGTAGTTGGTAGTACTGGTTCCCGCTGGCAACCACGAAGCGGATACCCTGTTCCTGCATCCGCTGGTGCAACCGTGCAAAGTGTTCGCGGTCATAATCCATCGCGTCGTTTAAAAATGTACCGTCCATATCCACTGCCACTAACTTTGGCTGTTTCATTATTAATCCCCCATATATTTACGAACAGCCACGGCGACCCCGTCATGCGCATTATCCGCAGTGACCCAATCAGCCGCCGCCACAACCTGATCACGCGCGTTACCCATCGCCACCGCGGTCCCGGCGAAATCAAACATTGGCAGGTCGTTCAGCTCGTCGCCAATCGCCAAAACTTCCTCAGCACCGTAGCCCAAAGTCGCACACAACGATTGCAGCGCTGTGCCCTTGTCCACCCTGGGTTGCATCGCCTCAAAGAATACCGGCGTGGACCGCACCGTCGCAAACCGGTCCCCAAAGTGGTCGGCAAACGGCTGAACAATGGTGTCCAACTGCGGCGCAGGGTCAACAAACAGAAACTTGGGAATCACAATGGCCGCCGGGAGCGCCTGCGGATTGACCACCGAGAGTCCGGCATGGTTTTCCCACGCTTGCACCACCGTAATGGCCCCAACGTCAGTATTGCCAGTGAACACCCGTCCCGATAAGTCCAGAGCATTGTAGTGCACGTTGTGGTTATCCGCGAACGCCGCCAAATCGATGTAGTCTGACCGCGTCAGTGTGTGACTAACCAGGACCCTGCCGGCCAAATTCTGGACCACCGCACCATTGTACGTGATGGCATACTCCTCAGGACCATCGATATTAATGGCCGCCAAAAAATCCCGCACACCTACCAGCGGCCGCCCAGTGCACAAAACAATGTGCGCTCCACGCATAGCGGCTTCCCGCAACGCTGCGGCCGTAGTGTTGGTGAGCTTACCCTCAGGATTAAGTAGCGTATCGTCGACATCAATTGCAATTAGTTTTATCATTGGCCACCTCCGTTAAATTGTATATACAATTTAACATGGTAGCGGTAACAATGGGGGACATTTTTAACAGCGATTGGTGTCCTTTTCGTGGAAACGGGCGTACCGGGCTCGGTAAACGGACGGCGTCACACCTTTCCACTGCTTAAAGTTACGCGTCAACGTCTTATCACCACTGAATCCGCACGCAGACGCCACGTAGTTCACTGGCTGGTCAGTCCCCAACAACATCTTCCGGGCATTGAGCAACCGTACCAACCGAATATAGCGGCTAATGGGCATCTGAATGGCATCGTTAAATTGATTATTGACGGTTGTCAGGGAAACGTGAAATTCCTCCGCCAGCGACCGACCCGTAATGGGTTCCGCGTACCGCTGCATGATGGCACCCATCATGGTATCCACCAGCCCCGCGTTATCATTCACAGCCACCGCGACTTTGCCGTGCTTATAATCACTGAACAAAATGCCCAGGATGGCAAAGAAGTGGCCTAATACCACCAACCGTATCGCCGGATCAGCCGTCGCGTCCACCAGTTCCATCATCGACTGCATGTGTCGCAACAATTTCCGGTATGATGCCGCCGCAACCGCACCGTGCAGGCGCAACTCCACGCTGGGGAGGTCCGGATAGTTTTCGGCCATGAAGTCCGCGTCAACGATGAACCCAAATTCACGCCATCCGCCGTTATCAAACCCACTCGCGCTGTGTACAGCGCGGGAGTTGACCACCCAAACATCTCCAGGCACGTATTCATGGGTCACCCCGTCGGTCACAAACTTCAACGGCATGCCCTCAATCAGCATGTTGACCTCAACACCCTGATGCCAGTGCGGTGCAACCTCAACCCGCGTAGACTCATCGTGCAGGTAGTACTTAAACGGCAGGTGCGGCGCCGTTTGCACGATTTCGTGAACGATCTTCATTTTAGTCGTCCTCCATTCGCAATCTAAAACAAACCGTACCAGACGGTGAATGTTGGTGCAAGCGCGTCCAACCCATCAATATGGGGATATGTACATTAATTTAGCAATAAATTTGTTCGTGGAGATAACAAAATGACTCTATCCGATAAGGCGCTATCCTGGTGGTTATGAACTCGCGGCTGGGGTTTGGGGCTACGGCTTACGTTCCCTACGCCGTGATTGCTACACCCGCACGCTCTGGACGTTCCGTCCTCCCGCGGATAATTGAGTTTGAGAAGTACACTCAATCTCAATTATCTGCCGCTGTAACTCGCTTCGCTCGAACAGCGCTCTGGGGTCGCAGCAACCACGTCTCCGGGCACGACACCTCCACCCCAAACCCCACCCGCGGGTTCCCGATAATTGGTTAGCATACCCGCATCACAAACAATTTTGGAATACTTTGAGTGAAATGGTATTGTTCAGGATATTTACCGTGAAAAACAAAAACGTTGGGCAGCATCTTTGCTGACCAACGTTTATTTCAAATTAAAAGTCCGTGATTTAGTATTTGGTCACGTTGCTACATCCACACTAATTGCACAATCTGTTAGATAGACTAGTTGTAGAAGTACCCCAAATCACTAGCCACACTCGGGTATACCGGAATCCACTGCTGCAACGCGCTCGCCGGCAACCCCTGCGTAATGATACCGGTGCAGTAGTTAATCAATTCCTCGGCATTCGTCGCCAAAGCAATTGCCCCCACCAACTGCCCGCTGGCCCGCTCCGTAATAGTCGTCACGCGCGCATTGTCATCACGAATCCGGTGGTAAGTATACCAACTGCCCACGTCCTGGGTCAGCACCTCATACGTATCTGGATGCGCCTGAGCCTCATCCAACGACACGCCTACCTGCGCCAACTCGGGTCCGGCAAAGACCGTGTGCGGCACCACCGGGTAGTTGATGGGAGCCGCGTCCCCATTGATCGCGCCCGTAACGTACCGCCCCTCAAAGCTAGCAGTCGGCGTCAACTTCGGAATTCGCTTAGCCACAGCATCACCAATCACGAAGACGTTGGCTGCACTGCTTTGGAGATGCTCATTCACCTGAATGCCACCCCGGCTGTACTCCACGCCCGCGGCCTCTAGGTTGAGTTTTTCAATGTTGGCCCCTCGACCAGCTGCGGCCACCAGGTAATCCAAAGCTACTTCCTCGCCGTGCGCAGTCACCGCCACTACGCCACCGTCTGCACCAGAGCGAACACTAGCAATCTCGGTGTCCCAATGCCACTGCACCCCTTTGGCACGCAACTGTTCAGCGACGCGATCAGAGTATTCTTCCGGAAAGGCACGCAGTAGCCGCCGGTTGTGCTGAAAAACGTGCACGGCCACGCCAGCCTCGGCTGCGATGTTAGCCAGTTCAACCGCCACGTAGCCCGCGCCAATGAATCCAATGCTCTGTGGCCGGTCCGGCAAGGCGAGGAAATCGGTACTCGTCGATAGTAGCTCCTTCCCCGGTATGTCGGGGATGTTTGCGTGTGCGCCGGTTGCAACCACCACTTTGTCAGTAGTCACCACCCGGTCGCCAACCGCCAACGTGTGGGCATCACGGAATGTCGCCGTACCGTGGATGTGATCAATATTTGCACCCGCCAACCCCTGCTCGGTGCCGCCGGGAACCCCGTCTGTATAGCTACGCTTGAAGGCCATCATGTCGGCCCAGTTAACGCTGGGGTGCCCGGTCAAACCGCTATCCTGATAGTTCCGTACCTGGCGTTGAGCTTCGACTACACCGTACAGCATCTTCTTCGGGTCGCAACCAAAGTTGGGACAGGTTCCACCCCACAAATTATTTTCCACCACCAACACGTGCTGGGACGATGCCAAGCCGTACGCAGCCGCTAAGCCACCAGGCCCCGCACCGATAATCACAACATCGTAATCATAATCATAATCCGCCATAGTGAGTCTCCTTCTTCGTGCATTCCTGAACAGTTAGTTGTGTACTATTCGGCGTCCCGTGGTACGCGCCGCTTACTATCTGATTATTAGTGTTCCGGGGAGCGATTGCAAGCCGGCGTCCTCCTGGCTTGCGGGCAAGAAAAAGCCCTGACGGCACGTTTGCATTGGGATGCAGGGGCCATTAGGGCGAATAGGAATGTTTTGTTTTGGAGAACAATAAGTTACTGTGGGGATGAATTGTAGTCGATCTAACGGGATTTTGGGTGGTAAACGCCACCCTGTCTTCGCGTTATGGCTCAATTTTGAAACAAGCTGCGCCCCGCAGAAACCGACGTATAAGCAGCTCCGAACAAAAATCCAAGTGCGGGCTCCATTACATAGGCGGTAAACGCCACACCGTTCCCGCGTTTTGACTCAATTTTAAAACGAGCTGCGCAGGCCAGAAGACGCCACATAAGGCACTCCAACCAAAAGGCCAAAACCGGGCCTTTCGGTTGGAGTGCCTTATGTTCTGTCTTCTAAACGGCCTGCTCCGCTCTCTCAAAATCCAGTCCCGGCACCGCATTCAAATCCGGTCCCGCCGTCACGCCCTTGGCCCATTCAATATGCGCCGCCGCCCCGACCATCGCACCGTTGTCACCGCATAACCGTAAAGGTGGAAATACCATCTCCACTTCCGGAAAACGTACCGCCATCTGGGCGTTCAACGCCTCGCGCAAACCCTGGTTGGCCGCCACGCCCCCGGCCACAATCAACTGCTTCACCGGGTGCGTCTCTAACGCCCGCATCGTCTTGTCAATTAACACGTCCACCACGGCTGCCTGAAAACTAGCCGCTAAATCTGCCCGGTCTAACTTGTCGCCGACCTGGTCCGCATGGTGCACCGTGTTTATGAACGCCGACTTTAACCCGCTAAAGCTAAAGTCCAAGTTATCTTCGTGCATCATCGCCCGCGGGAAGTTGAACGTGTCCTGACCCTGGTGCGCCAGCGTGTCCATCTCCTTACCAGCGGGATAATTAATCCCGAGAATCCGGCCCACTTTGTCGTAAGCCTCACCCGCCGCGTCATCCCGCGTCTCGCCAATGACGTTGAAGTGCCCCGGCGCGTCCACGTACACAATCTCCGTGTGCCCGCCCGAAACCATCAACGCCAAAAATGGGTACTGCAAAGTCGTCACAAACGCCGCCGCGTAAATGTGCCCCGCCATATGGTTCACCGGAATCAGCGGCAAGTGGTGTGCGTACGCAATCGTCTTTGCCGCCGTCACACCCACAAGGAGGGAGCCCACCAGCCCCGGTCCGTACGTTACCGCCACGGCGTCCAAGTCGTCGTAGTTCACGTGGGCCGTACGGAGGGCGTCGTCAATGATCATGGTAATCTGCTCCACGTGGTGGCGACTCGCAACCTCCGGCACCACGCCACCAAACCGCTTGTGGCTGTTAATCTGGGTGGCGATAATGTTACTCAAAATTACGTGGCCATCTTCAATGACCGCCACGGAGGTTTCGTCACAACTGGATTCAAACGATAAAATTAATTCGTGTTCACTCATGCTTTGCCATTCTCCATCTCTGCACGCGCAGGGCTCAACTCCAAGCGCATATCCAGGGCGTCCTGATGCGTGGAGGCGTAGTAATTACGCTTAATGTGCCCGTCGCGAAATCCAAGACTACGGTACAACTGTTGCGCATTGGTATTGTCGGTCCGCACTTCTAACGTCATGCGGGTGTCATTATGGGCTCGCGCAACCCCAATCATCGCTTCCAGCAAGGTTTTCCCCAACCCGTGATGCTGATAATCAGAAGCCACCGCTAAGTTCGTAATGTGGGCTTCCGCACCGCGGAACGATGTGCCCACAAAGCCCACCACGCGGCCGGCCATGTTCACCGCGACCACGTATAACCGCGACCGCACCTTTTGTAACTCCGATAGAAAGACGAATCGGTCCCACGGTGTGTCACCATACACGTCGCGCTCAATGTCTAAGGCCGCACCAATATCAGCGGCAGTCATTTGGCGCAAAATAATTTGCTCCGTGGCCACCGTCACCGTGCGCGCACTAAAGGCGAGTTCCGCCGTATTTAGCTGGTCAATCCACACCCTAAACCTTTTCCACATAATGATCAGACCCTTGATTGTCATGCGTCTGCAGCCAATTGCGTTCAGCCTCCGTGACCCGCAAGTACCGGGGCACAAAGCTGTCAATGTCGATTGGCGGCAATTCCGTTCCCAACTGGGCCAGTCGACTACCACGCGGTAACGCCGCCACATCGTCAGCGAAGCGCGCCCCGTGACCTAGCCGTGCCAGGATGTTTTCCCGCATTGTGGCATCCGCACCGACAAAAACGGCCGGCTGACGCAACGCCTGGACTTCATCCACCAACGTGGTGAGCGCGATGTGCCGGTCCTGAATCACGTTACGGAGGCGCCCATCAACCCACTGATACCCGCCCGCAAAGACGTTCTGACGGCGTGCGTCCATCAGCGGCAACACCAACGCGTGCGTGTCACGTACGTTAGCCGCCAGCACCGCTAGACTAGAGACACCGACCAACTGGATATTGAGGGTGTACGCCAAAGTCTTGGCCGTCGTTACGCCAATACGCAGGCCAGTGTAACTACCCGGCCCGGCCGCAACAACCACGCGGTCCAGTGCGGTAGGCTCAACGCCACTTTGACTCATTAACTGTTCAATTACCGGCAGTAACTGCCCACTATGCGAGCGGGCGTGGTTCAAAGTGGTCTCGCCCAACACCTCACCGTTATCGGTAACGGCAACGCTCATGGCCTTATTGGAAGTATCGATAGCAAGTATTTTCATTGCACATTTCCCCCCTTTACAAAAAGATATTTGCACCTAGTTTACCACAATCATACTGTTTATTGGTCACTAGTGACCCGCGCAATGCCGCGCGACAGCACATTATCCTCGCCAAAATAAAAAAGAGCCATTACCGGCTCCCTCATTACCTGAACGCGGCACCAACACGTGCACCACTCAGGCTTTAAATTCGTTCATCATGCGAGTGATGGCCGTACCGCCGTCACCCCTTTGAGTACCCCGTAAATGAGAATCGCCTGGATTGGCAATTCTATGAGGTTTTTAATCACCCGCGGCCAGAGGATTACTTTGAGATCAAAGCCCATCATAACCAACCACCAGGTGCCTAACACCACGTTCACCAGTGCGATAACCAGCAAAGTCGCTACCGCCACCCGCCACACACTGGCACTGTGTTCGTGGAAAAACATCCCGTAGATTGCGGCCGCGACCGCTGCCGATAGCGTGTAACCGAGAAAATCGGCCCCGCTACCAAACAGGACAAACCCGACCTGGTCCAAAATAGCCGCAGCCGCTGCTGCCCACCACGGGCCAAAATAATAACCCATGAGGGCCGTTGCGATGAACGCCGGGCTAATCTTGAGGAAGTCAGTCCCCACCGAAAATCGGGCGAGCACCAATTCCAACGCCATTAGTAGCGCCAGGAACGCCATCGACCGCGTGTTCAAACGCGGCGAACGTAAACTCAATATTTGCATTGTAGCCATCTCCTTGGGGAGACGCCAAAGGGCAGGCCACGCTGTGTGCACTACTACTAGTACCCACGCAACAATCAATCAACCGTCGCACACCGTCACGGTACGGAATGGGTGTGACGTAGCCTAATCTAAGACGAATGCGGTACACACACCGCGCCCCGCATGGCGGGAGCTTCGTCCGGTGTTCACATTCCGTTCCACCGGCACTTAACGCGTGCATACCTACTCCTTATTTTTTGTAAGCCAATAACTTACCTGTTAAGCGTACCACGGCTACCTTTATTTCTGCAAGGGGGTCCAGGATATTTCTGCAATCGCGTTGACCACGTCGCCGGTGGTGATGCGGTGCAAAGTCGTCGTGGTGCCAGTATCCTGGACGTGCTGGAACGCCGCCGTGGTGGTGTCGTCGGGTCCGACCTCCTGCTCGTACTTAATGTTCACGCTGACCGGACGATTTTTCTGTAACCAGTCGTTCCCCAGGCTATCGCAAAGCCAGTCAAAGTAGTGGACGTTGTTGACGTGACCGTTGAAGTCTATGTCAAAGTAGCGTACCCGGTAATCCCGGGCACCATCGGCAGCGCCCATCTTCGTCACGCGCGGTAACCGTTCGACTTTGGCACTCTTCACCGCTCCCGTCGGCGCCGCAATGGCATCAATGATGGGCATGATTTTCCGTTTTTGCAGGTCAAACATCACCCAGGTGCTGTGAATGAGCGCAATGTTGTTGCCATCCAGATCGTCAATGCCGTAGGTTCGGTAGCACAACAGCCGGTTATAGGACGTGGCCTCGGTCCAAACGTGTAACCGTTCGTCCACTCGCGGCAGACGGTTAATCTCCATCTGGTTTTGGGTAATGACCCAACCAGCACCATACTCCGCCAGTCCGGCCACCCCGATATTCAATTCGTCCAACTGGTGTTCCGACACCAACATCATGATGTTGACGGTATCCGCCACGCTAATATCGCCCGTTGTCGTACCCATGAAAAATGGTACCTGGTAGTCTTCCGAATAACGCACACAATGCCTCCTTGTCTACTCAATACCATGAAATTCGTTATACACGTCCTGCCGGGGGATGCCCAGCCGCTTCGCCACCTGCTTGATGGCCGCGTTGGGGGCCGCCCCACCATCAATGATGGCTTGGACTTGCTCAATCACGGTACCCGTGGGCGCGTCATCCGTGGCCCCGGACTGCACGCCATCCCCGGGAGCCACCATAATGACGTACTCCCCGCGGGGATTAGCGGCCACCGCCTGTAGTTCCGCCAGCGTACCGCGACTGAACTCCTCAAACTTCTTGGTTAACTCTCGCGCGACCACTGCGCGTCGATCCCCACCAAAAACGTCGGCCATCGTCGCCAAAGTTTTGGCCAGTCGATGCGGGGCCTCGTAGAAAATCATCGTGGCAGGATGGTGCACCCAGCTAGCCAAAGTCGCGGCTTGCTCCGTCGCTTTGCGGGGCAAAAAGCCGTAAAAAGTGAACGGCTGCGGCGCCAATCCCGACGCGATGAGCGCAGTGAGGCCGGCGTTCGGTCCTGGCAGCGGCACCACGGCAATGCCTGCGGCGGTCGCAGCCGCCACCAGCTCCGTGCCAGGGTCGCTGATTGACGGCATCCCCGCGTCACTTACCTGCGCAATATTAGCGCCCGCCCGCAACTTGTCCAGCAGTTCAGGGATCCGCTGCTGCGTATTATGTTCGTGGAAGCTGATCTGGCGAGTATCAATACCAAAGTGGCTTAACAATTGGCCGGTATGCCGCGTATCCTCGGCTGCAATCAGGTCCACCGACCGCAACGTATCGATTGCCCGGACCGTCATATCGTCCAAATTACCGATTGGCGTGGGCACCAAGTATAGCGTCCCCTCCTGGTGTTCCGCGAAACTTTTCTGTACCTGCATCGCTTTGTCCTTTCACCAAAATGGGGTCGTGACCCAGGACGCCGGGACAGATATCTGCCCCGACACTCCACATGAACGCCACAACCCCACAATCAAAGTTACATCAATTACCACTGCGCTCGCCATCCGCGTCCGCGTATATCACTGCGGAGCAAAACGCGCACGGTTCCCCGTCAACTCGACGTGAGCCGTACTGGAATGAGCAAACGTGATAACCCTCGTTGTAAATTTTTTCCAGGTTAGCCTTCGATTTTGACAGTCCGCCCTGAGACGGCTTGCCCTTGGGGGTGCCATCTGGCTCGATTAATTCCTGTAATCGGTCACGGAGATGTTCATTTTCAATTTTCAGCTCTGCATTTTGTTCCAGAACCGCAGTAAAATCTTCACGCAAGTTTTCCAGCTTTTGCGCTAAAGCACTGGCGGTGTCCGCCGCCTGCTGAAACTCTTCAAATACATCCCGATCCGCCATCGCTGACTTACCCCCGTAAAATTAATAGTACCAATTGTTCCATGTTGGCCTGAAAATTCACGTTACTTTCAATCTGTGTACCCGCCGCCAACACCAGCTGCAGGCCATTCGCAACGTGCGTACCTGCCCGTTGCGCCAGGTGTGCAACACCCTCATCCTGCTTGAACACAGCCGGGGCCGCACCATAACAACGGTTAATGGCTTCGGAATAGGCCAAAGCCAGCAACTGGACGAACTGCCGTTGCGTTGCACGATCCGGGCAGGCTTTGACCACGTCGGTTTGAATCAACGGAAAGGCGAGTTCATCCCCCGCTGCCAAGCGGTCAACCAATTGTAGCATCACGTGCACCCGCTTGGCGAAGTCCTCATCTTGGGCCAACTCCACCCCGCCGTCCACCGACGCCGTTAAGCGGGCGACCACGTTGGCCAAGCTGGGCGCAACGTTAGCAGCAACCAACTGGTCTTCAATGTCCCCACGGCGCGGAGCGGGAAACTGGATGACTTGCGCTCGTGACAGCACCGTCGGTAACAAACCGTTTTTGTTCGTCGTCGTCAGAATAATGAGCATGCCCGGATACGGCTCCTCAAAGAACTTGAGGAGGCTATTCGCAGCTGCCGTCGTCATCCGGTCTGCATCTTCAATAATGAAAACGCGCCGGTTGCCCTCCATCCCCGACTTACTCATTTCTTCCTTCAGTCCGCGGACCGCGTCGGCTTTGATGGCTGTACCCTCAGGACTAATGGTCAGTACGTCGGTGTGGTTACCAGTCAGCACGCGTCGGCACTCGTCACATTCACCACACGGCTGGCCGTCCTGCAGGTTGGTGCAAAATAGGCGTTGTGCCAGCCACGTTGCCAACGCGCTCGGCCCGCTTCCCCGTGGGCCCACAAAAACGTAGGCCTGCGAAAGCCGGTCATGCTGGATCACGTTCTGAAATTGCTGTACCAGCCCTGGTTGTAACTGGTTAATCTCCGCCATTACCATTAGAACTGGTGGAAGGACTCGACCGGCATGACAAAGACGGTGGCGCCACCGACCTGCACCTCAATAGGGTACGACTGGCCGGCCTCGGCCGTGTCGACGTTCATAATCGGTGGAGTCATAAACTGTTCCCGGGTCTGGCCGTTCTCCTTGATGATGTCGAGTACCTCATCCACCCGTTCGTCCTCAATCCCAATGATAAAGGTAGTGTTACCCGCTTTGAGAAAGCCGCCAGTAGTGCTGAGCTTAGTGGCCCGCACGTTAGCATCCACAAAGGCCGAGCTCAGGTTAGTTGCATCTTTGTCCTGCACGATTGCCAAAATTAGCTTCATAGTTTTCCCCCCGTAGTTAGTTACTCCTGCCAGTAAGCTGCCAAGTGCGTCCGCAACACAGCGAGCGTATCTGCACACACCTGATCGAGTGTCTGGGTGGCGTCCACGGTCACGATGCGGTCGCGGTGGTCCGCTGCCAACCTCAAGTAGGCAGCACGCACACGGTCATGAAAATCTTCCTTTTCTTGGTCCAACCGGTCAAACTGCGTATCCCGGCGATGCGCATTAATCCGCGCCAGGCCCACGCTGGCCGGCACGTCGAGGTAAACGGTCAGCGCCGGGGTCAACCCCTCGGTGGCAAAGTTGTTGAGGGCACCAACGGCATCCTCACCGATACCGCGTCCCGCGCCCTGATAGGCAATGGAGCTGTCCACAAAGCGATCACAAACGACGACTTTGCCTGCCGCCAAAGCTGGTCGAATCACTTCGACCAGGTGTTGCCGGCGGGACGCCGCGTAGAGGATGGCCTCGGTGCGCGGATCCATTTCGGTATTGGCCGGATCCAAAATTAGTTCGCGGATATGTTCAGAGATCCGTGCCCCACCCGGCTCGCGGGTTTCTAGTACCGGCACCCGCAAGTGCGCGGTTAGTTCCGGGACCACCCGGCGCAAAACGCTGTCTTTGCCCGCGCCGTCGGGTCCTTCAAATGTAATAAATACGCCTGCCACATCAACAACCCCTTTGTGAATATTCTACTGTAATTATCTAATCAGAGCAAAGTCGTGTTTCACGAGTCGGGGGGGCGTGCAGGGGGAGTTGGTTGGGGGACTGCGCCTTTGTGGGACATTCCGCGGTGACCGCTGCTAGGGCGAAACCTCCAACCGCAAAACCCGCGG
>NZ_BCVS01000045.1:0-18277 GCF_001591865.1 Lacticaseibacillus pantheris DSM 15945 = JCM 12539 = NBRC 106106 | reverse complement strand
AGCACTGGACTCAGTAGTAGCCGTTGAGCTGGTTGCTTCGCTAGAGCTAGCGTTAGAAGCCTGACTCTTTGCATCACTCGTAGCGGTGCTGGTAGCTTCGCTTGCAGCGGTGCTAGAACTAGCGCTGGTGCTAAGGCTATCGTTGGTCGGGTCCGTAGTGGCGGCCGCGGCACTGCTACTGGTTTCGGCGTTTGCTAGTGTGCTGGTACTCGTTGCAGCGCTAGAAGCACTTGTAGTGGTGGCCGCGCTGGCATTGTTGGTGTGCGCACTAACCTGATTGAGTCCGAGTCCGCTAGCAACAGCCAAAGCTGCGGCGATAGTTGATGTAGTGGCAATAACGTTCTTGTCGGGGACGTGCGCGTTCCCAGTGAATGCGTGTTTATATTTCTCCATGTGGATTTCCCTCCTCAACTCATTTCGCGTAGAAATAGTCAAAGTAATTGTACAACATCCAGTCGAATCACGTTAGCACTTTCTTAACTTTTCTGACCAAATGGACCGTCCCAATTTATTGGTGGTCACTTGTGTTCCGTATTTCACAACCATATTGTTTTTTAAAACATTGAATTGGCGGGGATATCTCGACCAAACGTACGTTTTGGTCCGCGCGCGCGTAATAATTAATGGCAATATTACAATTTAATTACAGATTTTCATGGCCAATTAATTTGTTCGTTTTTAGCGTCTTTTTACGGGTATATCAAACTCTTATTGATTGTGTCTAGATGTGTTATTGCCATCAACAATCCCCTGAACGCAAGTCCAAACATTCGTAAAAAATACACGTTCGGTCCAGTAGAAGCCCTCCGAGGAAAGTCTACTGAATCAAGCGTGTATTTTTATTCTTTAATTAGGCATGGACAGTTGGTACGCCTGGTATTACTTAATGCGCAAGTTTTGGCCGACGATAATCAAGTTGGTATTAGTAATATTGTTAAGGCTGGCCAAGCGGCTGACGGACGTGCCGTACTTCGTAGCAATCGCGCTCAGCGTGTCGCCGGATTTGACGGTGTAGGTTGTGGTGGTCGTGTTGTTGGTCATCGTCGAGGTGGTACCGCCACGGACCTTCAATTGCTCGCCAACAGTGATCAGGTTCGCATTGCGAATGCCGTTGCTGGCGGCCAAGCTGGCAACCGTGGTGTCATACTTTGCGGCAATCGCGCTCAGTGTGTCGCCGGACTTGACCGTGTAGGTTACGCCAGTACTGGTATGGGTGGTGTTACTAGTTGTCACCGTGCTGGTACTGGTTGAACTTGTACTCGTCGTGGTTCCGCGGCTAATCACCAGGTCTTGGCCGACGTGAATAAGGTTAACGTTACTGATGCCGTTCAACGTGGCGATAGTGTTAACAGTGGTGCCAAACTTACTGGCAATCGCGCTAAGCGTGTCACCGGCTTTGACCGTGTAGTTTTGCCCGTTCGTACTGCTCGTTGAATTGGTGTTGGTGGCCGTCGTCGTGGTTGCCCCTTTGGTCACCAGTAGTCTCTGCCCAACCATGATGAGGTTGGCGTTACTGATCCCGTTCCAGGATGTCAAAGTGGCGACGGTGGTTCCGTAGCTAGCCGCGATTGCGCTGAGCGTGTCGCCTGACCGCACGGTGTAATACGTGTCCGTGGTACTAGTGCTACTCGTGTTGGCTGTGGTGGTTGAGCTACTCGTACCCCTTTGAACGAGCAGGACGTCACCAACGTGAATCAAGTTGGGGTTGCTGATACTGTTGAGACTGGCCAAAGTGGCAACCGTGGTACTGTACTGGTCGGCAATTGCGCTGAGCGTGTCGCCAGACTTCACGGTGTAATACACATTCGTGCTTATCGGCCCCGTACCAGTACCGCCATTAGTCGCGGTGTTCGTGGATGACGAGTTGCTGCTACTGTTGGCGGGGTGACCACTAATAGTTTCATTATTAAACGCAATCGTGTCGAGCGCAGTTAATTTATATTGTTGAATGATACTCAGCAACGAGCTCGCGTATGCTGGATCCGTCGCGTAGCCATCACTTTGTAAGTCGTTAACTACTGACGCGTAGTCTGTGTTGCCAATAATGTTGCTGTACCGTGAGTTTTCGGCGAGGAATGCGCCGTGGTCCTGAACGCTGTCAGAATTCGTGGCGTACTCACGGAACTTGGCGTTCACGGTCACGTATGCACCATTAACGTATTCCTGGGTCGGGTAAGTAACGTAGCTTCCCGTCCAACTAGCATCGGCTTTGATACCAAAGAGGTTGTGCGCCAAAGTTGACAGAGAGGATTTACCCCAGCCACTCTCCAAAATGGCTTGTGCAGCCGTGACTGACGGTAACACGCCATATTCTGACCATCCCGCGATGGCACCGTCCTCGATGCTTTCAATGAATGCTTGCAGGCTAGCAGTTGAGCTGAAAACCGGTTGGCTAACCGTGGTACTGGTAGCGGTTGTTGCGGAGATTGCGACCACTTCCTGACTAACCCCGGTTGTAGCGTAAGTGGCTGCTGCTGAAGACTTAGCGGTGGTCAAGGATGTCGCGTCGCTCACCGTGGTGACAGCGACGCTACCACTGGATGCGGTGTTATGAGTGGAAGTTGCGGCACTACTCGTTGCGCTGGAGGCCGGACTAGTAGTGGCGGTGCTGCTGGTAGCGGCTGTCGTGGCAGTATCGTTCACACTAACACTACTGGTTGTCGGCTTGGTTGTGTTGTCGTCAGCGCTACTGGCGGCCGGGGTGTTTGTGCTGTTGGTAGCGGCACTACTGCTGTCAGGGACGTTTGCGCTAATGGCAGCGGAACGATCACTAACCGTATCGGTGTCACTGGTGGCCGTCGAGGCAGCTTGGCGGCTGTCCGCACTACTGCTAGTAGCTGACGTCTCACTAGATGTGGTGTCACTAGTAGCTGCGGCCGCGGTACTACCACTGTCCGCAGCTGAGCTGGCGCTACTACTTGTAGCTGTGGAAGTAGCGGCACTACTATTTGACGCAACCCGCAAAGTAGCACTGGACCCCGTTTCGGGTTCCTTGCTCGTGCTGGCCTTGACGGTGTGAGCGGTGGTGGATTTGAATTGGCTAATGCCACTGGCGAGGGTGAATAGGGTAGCTAGGGCGGTAGTAGTCGTGACTACCTTACGTTGGCCGTGGCTATTTTGACCATGCTTATTAAAATTGCTGTGTTTATATGACGGCATATTGGCCTCCTAAATAAAACTGCTTTTGTGAATGGTTAACATTATTTGTAAGAATTATATTTTTATATTAAGTCATCATGCCATTGTCCCGCTAGGCTTTTGGGGCAGACTTAATTTATTACTGGGGTTATCGTTAGCCGGGCGTGGCAAACGATTCTTTGCACGCGAAAACACGTGCGTCAAGTGTAACGCAATAAATAACGCCGAATTCCTTGTAGTGACCCAGTGTAATCCGCTATGATATATGTATATGCAATCACAAATTGCAATTATTGTTTCATTGAGCTTTGGAAGGAGTGAACGTTGTGCGTAAATATACGGCAGAATTTCTTGGAACTTTTTTATTGGTGTTAATTGGTACCAGTGCGGTGGTAATCGCTAACGGCAAGGTTTTGACTATTGCCCTCGCGTTTGGGTTGGCCATCACGATTTCGGCGTACGCCTTTGGGGGTATCTCCGGCGGCCACTTTAATCCAGCTGTGACGACGGCTATGCTGATCAACAAGCGGATGAGTGGCAAAGACGCAGTGGGCTACATCATCGCTCAGATTTTTGGCGGGATTGTGGCCAGCGCGTTTGTGGCTTTGTTCGTGAACGCGTTAGGACAACCAGTTAGCAACCTGGGCCAGACGGACTTCACGGTCATTGACCCGTGGATGGCGATTGTAGTTGAAGCGTTGATGACGTTCTTGTTCGTTCTCATCATCCTCAACGTGACAAGTGCCGACCATGGCAACGGACAGTTTGCTGGTTTGGTGATTGGTGTCAGCCTGGCGCTGTTCATCATCGTTGCTTTGAACCTCACTGGCGCTTCGCTGAATCCGGCCCGTTCAATCGGCCCAGCGCTGTTTGCGCAGGGGAATTCGCTAGGCGACCTGTGGGTTTATATTTTGGCACCAGAAGTCGGTGCGGTGCTTGCAGCCTTTGCTAGCCGGTTTATGGGCAGTGAGCAAAAGTAATTACTGCTGACAGCGAATAATTGTTCCAATAGATGATGGGCGTCACTGTAACGGGGATGCCTATTTGTTTGCGGTCAAACATCCTCTAAGACCGGGGTGCTTGATGTACTTGCGCGGTGATTCTGGTTGACGGCTCTGGCCGTACTGGCGGGGTGACTCCGGTTGGAGGGCTGGTCCCGCGCCCAGAGAAGCAATTTCCACAGTAGCGTATGGCCGCGTCGGTCGGATCGGTAATCCGCAGCTTACCGGTTCGACCAACGCGGCCGCTAACCACTACCGCAGCAACTCGCTAACTTATTCGACTAAACTACCGCGCAAGGCATATACTAAAATCATTGAACATTTCATGGGGGATGATGGTGACGATGCGACGCTTGGTTGATGGCTCACGATTACATTTTATTGGCTGGGGTCTCGTGGTCGGTGTTCTATCCGGCACGGTGGTCGCAACGTTCCGGTTATGTATTGCCACCATGTTGAAGTGGATTCAGTCGGTATATATGCACCCGAACCTGCTGTCCGTGGGCGTTGTAGTCGGTGTTGGGGTACTCACAACCGTGATTGCGGCCATACTGCTGCATCAGGAGCCAAACATTAGCGGTTCCGGTATCCCCCAAGTTGAGGGCCAGTTGCAGGGGACGATGGAGTTCCACTGGTGGCGGATTTTATGGCGCAAGTTCGTTGCGGGTGTCCTTGCCATTGGCTCCGGTCTGTTTTTAGGCCGTGAGGGTCCCTCAATTCAACTGGGCGCCGCGGTTGGCCAAGGTGTGGCCGCAGGACGACATGAAAGCGGCAGTGAGCGCCGGGTTCTCATTGCGGCCGGCGCGGCCGGAGGATTGGCCGCAGCCTTCAATGCACCAATTGCGGGCGTAATGTTCGTGCTGGAGGAGGTTTACCACAACTTTAGCCCGTTGGTATGGATGAGTAGTCTGGCGTCGGCAGTGGCTGCTGATTACGTGTCCATGCGGGTGTTTGGGCTCACGCCAGTCTTACATATTGCGTACGCGCACAGCTTACCGGCTAACCTGTATTGGCACCTAGTGCTGTTAGGAATCATCCTGGGACTACTCGGGCTCCTGTACAACGTGGTGTTATTGGCACTACCACGCTGGTATGCGCACATTCCCTTGCCCAGGGTGGCGCACGGCATTGTGCCGTTATTGCTGATTATTCCACTAGGGTTTTGGATGCCACGGGTGTTAGGCGGCGGGAACGCCGTTATTCTGAACTTAGGCGGGAAAATGCCAGTGTTGTCGGCACTGTGCCTACTGTTCGTTGTCCGCTTTGTTTACTCGATGATTGCGTATGGCTCTGGCCTGCCCGGTGGAATCTTTCTTCCCATTTTGACGTTGGGTGCCGTTATCGGCGCCATTTACGGGGTGGCGATGGCGCGAATGGGATTGCTGCCACGTCAGTACGTGATTAACCTGGTGATTTTTGCCATGGCCGGTTACTTTGCCGGTATTAGTAAGGCCCCGTTTACCGCAATCTTGTTAATTACCGAAATGGTTGGCAACCTGGGACACCTGTTGCCGCTCGCCGTTGTGGCGTTGGTGGCATACGTGACCACGGATATCTTTGGCGGGGAGCCGATATATGCCGCGTTGCTAAGCCGGATGACGGTTCCGGATAATCTCAGTCGCCTCCACCATCCGGTCACGTTTGAAGTCCCCGTCTTTGCCGGTTCAACTTTGGACATGCACCAGGTCCGTGACTTCACCTGGCCGAGTGGAAGCCTGCTGGTTGAAATTCGCCGAGGCGAGCACCGCATTGTTCCGCAAGGTTCGGCCATGATTCGTGCGGGGGATACGCTCGTTGTGATGACCGACACTAGTCGCCAAGTTCACGTCCGTGAGGTGGTTGGCGGAGCGGCTGCCCAACCACTTGCCGACTAGTCTTTACAGATTTAGACAGAATATTTTGTACAAGTCACCTAGAACTGTAAGGAAACTTGAGCCGTTTTATCTATGCAACCAAAGGCATTTGTGGTAGCATGTTATTAGTATTCTGAACGGACACGGAGGAATAATCGTGCAATCACTATTGACCACACTGCTGATCACGGACTCAGTTCTGATCATTATCGCGGTAATGATGCAACCATCCAAGCAACAGGACGCCTTGAGCGCCCTCTCGGGTGGGTCAATGGACCCATCAGGGCACACCAAGTCCCGGGGCTTTGAAGCATTTATGGAAAAAGTCACGTTGGTTTTAGGTGTGGTCTTCTTCGGGTTGGCCATTGCGTTAGCATACATTGCTTCGCACTAAACTAAGTGCCACGACCGAAGTCTCCCGTTTATGACCGGGGGACTTTTGTTATACTAACGGTGCTAATTTCCGTCCATATTGTCCGCTAGGGATACGGTACCTGCGCAATAGCGGGTCTGGTGAGTGGGGTGTTTAACGGAAGAGGTGCGTCCATAACTAAACATCTGGGTATGGGGCCGACATGCACGAGGTGTTCGTCCCCCATGAGTTTCACTTAAACTGGTGTTTACGCGAAAGGAGTACCACACTTGCTGAATTACCCCGAACCAATTATTTTGCCTGGGCGACCAGACTTGCCCGGTGTAGTTTTATTCCATTCGTTTACCGGCAGTAGTCGGGACATGCGCTTATTAGCGCGTGACCTCAACGCGGCCGGTTATGCGGTGAGTGCCCCCATTTTTAGCGGGCATGCGGAGAAAACCCCGTTGGGTCCGCTCAACTACCATCCCGCCGATTGGTGGCGGGAGGCGCAAGCGGCCATTACTGCTATGCAACGCAATCACCATTATGTGGCGGCGTTTGGGCTGTCCATGGGTGGCAACTTTGCTTTGCGTGCCTTAGAGACCATGCCGAACGTAATCGGTGGCGGAGCCTTCGCCACGCCGCTTGTGGATGGGTCGCCGTACTTTGCGCGGACCGTGCACGGCTACGTGGATTACATCGAGCGTGAGTCGGGCCAAAGGGCTGACGGTGACGTGACGTCGGCAATCGATGCCCAGCGGCAGGCCCTGCGCCACTTTGCACACGCGACGATTGAGGCTGCCGGCTCCGTACACGTGCCGGTATTTTTCGCCCAGGGTGGTCAAGACTCGGTGATTACCCCGGGTACGGCACTCAAATCGCTCCACTTGTTTCGTCATGCACCCGCGTCCCTGGTCTGGTATCCGCAGGCGGATCACATTCTGACTGCTGATCCGCGGAGTCAGGTGCAGTTAGGCCGCGACGTGCTGGGCTTTCTGGGGCGACTTTAAAATTGTTAATCAAATACTTTGAAAAGAAGAAGTGGGTACCGATTCATCCGGACCCACGTGGAGGTAGAACATGACCACTGTTGGTCACATACGTAATGAATTACTGGGGTTATTTCGACGTAACGCCCAAGTTAACTACTCGGTCGCTTCGCTACAACGAGCTCTCAAGTTGAAGGATAGTGCCGATATCAAGAACATGGTCACCGCGCTCAACGGCTTGATGAAGGATAGCTTTATTCATCAAAACGAGCAGGAACTGTACTCGCTGGGTGCCCCTAAAGCGGTCATCGTGGGGACTTTCCGTGGTAACGATAAGGGCTTCGGCTTTGTGAGCGTCGAGGATTCAACGGATCCCGACGTGTTTATCGCGCCGCCGAACACCAAGAACGCGATTGACGGGGACACGGTGGAGATTAACATCCTCCATCCCGCTAAACCGGGCGATACCCGGGGGGCTGACGGTGAAGTCACTAAGGTTACGGGTCACAAGTACACGTCCTTAGTGGGCGAATTCCAGCCACTGCCCGACAAGGAAGCCCGTCAAACTGGTTTTATCGGGACCGTGACGAGCCCAGACAAGAAAATTCACAAGTACCCAATCTTGGTTGAAGACACCGGCATGCACCCCCAGGCGGGCGACATGGTGATGGTGGAAATCACCCACTACCCGGATAACGTTCATCCAGCAAGCATGACGGGGATGATGAGCCAGAACCTGGGAAACAAGAATGACCCGGGTGTCGACATCATGAGCATCGTGATGTCCAACCACGTGAAGGCCAACTTCCCCCAGGAGGTGCTGGATCAGGCGCAAAGTACGCCTGACCACGTGCTGGATACGGACCGGGCCGGCCGCCGCGACATTACCGACCAGGCAGTGGTGACCATCGATGGGGATGACTCCAAAGACTTTGACGATGCCGTCACGGTTTGGCGCCTCGACAACGGTAATTTCCACCTGGGTGTACACATCGCGGACGTATCTTATTACGTCCGGCCGGGCACGCCGCTTGATGACGAAGCCTACGATCGTGGGACGTCCACTTACCTGACGGACCGGGTGATTCCGATGCTACCGTTCCGTTTGAGTAACGGTATTTGTTCGTTGAACCCTGATGTTGACCGCCTGGCAATGAGCTGTGATATGGAAATTGATGCACACGGGCACGTGGTGAACCACGATATCTATCCGAGCGTGATCCGTTCTCACGGGCGTTTAACCTACAATAACGTCAACAAGGCCCTGGATGGGGACACCTCAGTTTTGGGTGATCACCAGGAATTGATGCCCATGTTGACCGAGATGGGTAAGCTGCACGAAATTTTATACAAAATGCGCCATGAGCGCGGTGCCATCGACTTTGAAGAAAACGAAGCCAAAATTGTGGTGGACGATGATGGTCACCCTATCGACATCGTGCTGCGCGAACGCGGCACCTCGGAACGCATGATTGAAAGCTTCATGTTGGCCGCAAACGAAACGGTGGCTAAGCACTATTACGATGCTCACCTGCCGTTCCTGTACCGTGTCCACGAGCAGCCAGACAAGGATTCGATGAAGGAATTCATGGACTTCCTGGCCACCTTTGGGATTCAGATTCATAACGTGAAGGGCAAAGACGTGACGCCACGGATGCTCCAGCAGGTGGTGACGGACGTTGCCGGCACACCCGAAGAGGCCATGGTGAACGTGAAGTTGCTGCGGAGCCTGCAGCAGGCGCGTTACTCACCGGACCCACTGGGACACTTTGGTTTGGCGGCAAAGTATTACTCACACTTTACTTCGCCAATTCGCCGGTACCCCGACTTGGTCGCGCACCGGATGATTCGCCAGTACGCCCACAGCACCAGCGAGGACGTGAAGGCCAAGTGGAAGCAGGTACTGCCAGATATCGCGGTCCAGACGTCCACTGCCGAACGCCGGAGCATCGATACCGAACGTGCGGTTGACGACCTCAAGAAGGCCGAATACATGCAGGACAAAGTGGGCCAGGAATTCGATGCCGTGGTCTCGTCCGTTCTGAGTTTCGGGATGTTCGTACAGCTGCCGAATACGGTCGAAGGCCTAGTGCACATTAGCAACATGACCGACGACTACTACCAGTTCGTTGAACAACAAATGGCGCTGGTTGGTGCTGGTTCTCACAGAATGTACCGTATTGGCCAGCCAATTCGGGTACGTCTGGAGAACGTGGACGTTGAACAGCATAACGTTGACTTTGCCATTGTCGATCCCGACAAGGCGCCTGAAGCCAACTTTGACACTAGCGACATCAAGAAGCCGCAGCCGCGACGGAACAACAACCATGGTGGCAAGCCTAGTTTTGGCGGTAATAACCGTAACGGTAACAACCGCAACGGTGGTCAGCGACAGCAGCGCGGTGGCCAGAAGAAGGGTCAGCAACCGTTTAACCAGATGCACATGAAGCGTAAGTAATACACTCGTTTCGCCGGAAGGGGGCGTCAACATGGCTAAAAAGCACCAACAGAAGCCGGCAAACTTGCTGGCGCAGAACAAGAAGGCGCGACACGATTACAATATTGGCGACACGTACGAGGCGGGTCTGGCGCTTACAGGCACCGAGATTAAATCGGTCCGGGACGGCAAGATGAACCTTAAGGATGGCTTTGCCCGCATTCGGAATGGCGAAGCGTGGTTGGAGAACGTGCATATTAGCCCGTACAAAGAGGGTAACGTTTTCAACGTGGATCCGCTGCGTAACCGGAAGTTATTGCTGCACAAGCAGGAAATTCGTAAGTTGGACGAGGCCACGGCCGGTAAGGGTCTAACCATTGTGCCTTTACGAGTTTACTTGAAGCATGGGTACGCAAAGGTGTTGCTAGGCATTGCCGCTGGTAAGCACAACTACGATAAGCGGGAAACGCTCAGGCGGCGGGACCAAGACCGGGAAATTGCGCGGGCCATAAAGGAACGCTACTAGAATTAAAGCCACCGTCATTACGGATGTTGTCCGGGATGGCGGTGGCTTTTTTATATGCTAACGATTCGGTAAATATTTTTGGCGGTAATGTTTGGTAACGCATGTATACAGGTCCGTTTCAGAATAGCAATGGTTCAAACGTTATGCGCTTACATTGTTAACTACATTGGTAAACATAACGGCTTTGTCCAGATACGGTGCTAACCGAATTGATTGGTATACACCTTTCCGGTACAATTGTATGGTTAATCATTAATAGTGGGCCGTACACGCGGCCCTCATGACATTGTGAAAATATGACACCTGGGTATCTTTGTGGCACATTGATACGCTTTAGTGTTACCGTTAACTTTAACGTTAATTTCAGAAAGGATGACAAACTTCAAATGAACATTCTCATTGCATTGATTCCAGCAATTGGTTGGGGCATTCAGCCGATGATCATCAGCAAGATGGGTGGCAGGGAAACTAACCAGATCTTGGGGACCGGCCTGGGCGCGTTGCTGGTCGGTTTAGTCACGTTACTGTTGACCAACATGGTCACGGGTGCGGCGTTCTGGATGAGCTTATTGTCCGGTGCCTTTTGGGTAATTGGGCAAACCGGTCAGTACATCAGCTTTAACCGTATCGGCGTTTCGAAGACCATGCCCTTGTCCACTGGGTTCCAGTTGGTTGGTACTTCCTTAATCGGGGTGCTGATGTTTGGTGAGTGGAAGGGAGCTGGCGCTCGTGTGTTCGGGTTCCTAGCGATTGCCCTGATTATCGTTGGGGTGCTGATGACGACTGTGGGTGAAAAGTCGGACGGTAAGGACAACAGCACTATGGCTGCGGCACTGACAACTTTGTTACCTACCACCATCGGGTACTGGATCTACAGTGTGCTCCCAAAAATACCGTTGTTGGCCGACAAGAGTGGCATGAGCTACTTCTTCCCGCAAATGCTCGGAATTTTCCTGGGTGCGTCGGTCTACGCTCTGGTAATGTCTAAGGGAAAGGCATTCAGTGAGGCGGCAACGTGGAAAAACGGAATTGTCGGGATTGTGTTCAGCTTGTCTGCATTGGCCTACATCTTTTCTGCTAAGGCCAACGGTGTGGCGACTGCGTACGTCATCACCCAGCTGAACGTGGTGATTTCGACTCTGGGTGGAATGTTCGTTCTGCATGAAGCGCGGCGTGGTCGAGCAATGACCTTCACGCTATTAGGACTGCTATTGGTGGTTGTTGGTAGTGTCGTCACGGCGTTTCTATAAAATTAAAGTGGGTGGCCGCGCGTGTGAACACCCTTTTTGATCGTCCTCGGTGAAAACGCTTTACGAATCTGGCACCACATTATACACTTAACCGTAGTTTTGTCGTCGATGCTGGAACGAGACCTGGGGGTGCAACATGCGCATTAACTTTTTGGTGCTAAGCCTAATTATTTTGCAAATTGTTGTACTAGTTTTGATGCCGGTAATTCCGTATGGCGGATTGCTGTGTTGGGTTGTTGGTGCATTGCTACTATTCGCGGTTGCGTGGCCTGCTTTCCAGGGCAAGCGCTCGCGCTAGTCTGACTACAGTTCACCACGCCACTCCATGTACGCTTCCTTTAGCGTGGCGCCAGGAACCTGGTCAGTACGCCGTTTGCCCGTATCGCCAAATCCTACGTGCCGGTAGAAACCCTGTGCTGCTTGGTTGCCAACCAGCACCAGCAAGAAAATGTGGTCGTACTTTGTCCGTAACCTCGTCATGGCGGCATCCAGTAACTTCCGGCCCAAACCCGCCCCATGGTAAGCGGGCAGAACGTAGAGCGAGTATATTTCACCCCAACCGGTGTGAGTATCCATGCGGCTAGGCCCAAAGCTGCATACGCCAACAATCTCGCCCTTGGTAGTGCTGGCAATGATAGTGTTCCGCCAGCGGCGCTCAGGGTGCCACGTAGATGGGGATAGCTGCTGTAAATAGCCATCCGCTATTAGGCCCCGGTATGTCGCCATCCAGGTCTGGTAGTAAACTTGCGCGATGGCCGCAAAGTCGGTTGAGGGTTCAGTAGGTTTGATGATAAACTCGGTCAATGGCGAGCCTCCCAGTAAGTGTGTCGGTTTGATCTATGGTGTTGGAACGGTTGTGCGCACGTTAGCCGTTCTGAGTGGCCGTCGGGTGGTGCAGCAGTTTGAGTAAGATACAAACGAACAGCACAGCCGTACTAATGATTGCTAAGATGGTGCCCCCACTTTGTAAATCGAAAAAGGTAAGCAGAACCGACCATGATAACGCAATTACATAGGGACTCAGCACAGCGACTAAGCCGGACCACATACTGATACTTGGCTCAGGCCGTCCGGCAATTTCGTGAGCAATTACCGTCAGGGCCCACGCGAGCACGGCCATCAGCAGTAAGAAAATGCTTGCAGGCGCAAGAATGCTGCCGGTGCCGCCGATGGTATTGATGATGTTGCCCGTGAGTATAGTAATAATCTTAGGCATGGTAGCAACTAATTGCTCCTGTAGTGAGACCATTAAGGTTAGTTGGACTAACAGCGAAACAAGCGTTAAACCGTTTATTACCCGTTGTTTAGGCATGAATGTTCCCCTCCATGTTACGTGAAAGTGCTTACCCGCTGATTATACTGCACGCGGGAAGTTTTTACGATGTCCCTAATACTCCGTTCGTACACGGGCTATATTAGTTAACGCCAGTTTGAAGCACACAAAGACGACCTAGTAACAGTTCCCCGCTTTGGGGTAAATGCCACTGGGTCGTGTTTGCGTATTACGGATTAACCTTGGCGTGCTACTCCTTAAACAGTGTCAAAATTTGCATTGGTGTGTGCGCCGCTTTGAGTTGCTTGATAAAGCTCTGGTGCGTCAAGAGTTTAGCGGTGTTGCTCAGGTAGTGGAGATGTGCACCGTTGTCATGTTCCGGAATGAGAAAGCTAATCAGGGTGTCGACGGGTTGATTGTCGAACGTTTGCCACTCAACGGGTTGCTGCAATCGTACTACCAGCATGGCCGAGCGGTTAATGGTGGCGTCCTGTGCGTGGGGGATGGCGATACCTTGTTCCATACCGGTTGAGCCCTCACTCTCACGGTGAAGGTACTTCTGGTATACGGCCTCCGCATCCGCGGCGATACCGTTCCGGACCGCGAGTTCAGCCAGCTGGTGCAGGGCGTCGTCTCGGGTTGCGGCTTGGACGTTCAGCACCACGTCGTCAGCGGTAAGGATATCACCCAGATTATTGTCAGCATTAGTCGCCTCAGCATCACTAGGCGCTGCTGTGGCCGCTTCCGGAGCGATAGCGGCGACCGCCTCGTCGCCAGTAAGTCCGGCTAGCGATACGGAATTCTGGCTCACACCGTGCTTCTTTGCGGAGTGCCCGGCAATTAGCGCTAGTAGCACACCGGAAGCCGCGGCCCCAATCAGGATGTAGACTACCCATAAAATGGGATGGTTAACCAGCGGCAGGATGATGAAGCCCCCGTGAGGTGCCGGCACCTTGATGCGGCTCATGTAGGTGAGGATTGACGCAATGGCGGAACCCAACATAAATGACGGGATGTTCAGTAACGGATTCTTAGCGGCAAAGGGGATGGCGCCTTCGGTAATGTGGGTGGAACCCAACAGGAAGTTGACGTAGCCCGCACTGCGGTCGTCCTTTGTGTATGCTTTGGGATTGAGCAAGACCGCAATACCGGTCGCAATCGGTGGGGCGATGCAGGCAGCGGACACACCAGCCATGAACAGGGTGTTGCCCTGGGCCAACAGCGCCGTCCCGGTAAGGTATGCGGCTTTGTTAATGGGTCCACCAAAGTCAGATGCGCACATAATCCCCACGATGAGGCCCAGAATAATGGGATCGGAGTTTTGCATCCCCTTCAGGAAGCTCATCATGCCGGTGTTAATGCCAGCCATTGGCTTGGTAATCACCCACATAATTACTCCGGCGATGAAAACCCCGAGAACGGGATAAAGAAAGATAGCTTTGAGTCCCCGAAATTCTTTATCGGGCAGGGGCTTGAGCAAATACTGCAGCAAAATCACTACGGCCCCGGCGATGTAACCACCGACGATACCACCGAGGAAGCCGGTACCCCCGTTCAGGGCAATCATCCCCACGGCAAAGCCGACAATCAGCCCGCTACGCTTGGCGATGGCTTCACCAATGTAGGCACAGAGTACGGGGACCATGAGTCCCATAGTGGTGCCACCGATGGAATTAAGCATGGCAGCAAAGGCGTTGAATTGGTCGCTCTTGGGGTCAGCCGAATAGATACCCCAGAAAAACGAAATGGCGGTGAGTACACCACCGGCGACGACAACCGGCAACATGTGTGATACCCCGTTCATCAGGCTGGTGTAGATTAGGTGCCCCAGACCGCCGCCTTGTGTATTGCCGGTGGCAGCAGCCTTAGCGGATTGGTTAGCTTTGTAGATGGGTGCGTCTTTGGCTAACGCCTCGTCAAATAGTTTACCGGGATCACGAATCCCTGCGGCGACGGGGACCATGATCAGGGGCATCCCCGCAAAGCGGTCAGCGTCCACATCGATGTCCGAAGCGATGATGACTGCCCGTGCGTTGTCGATTTCTTCCTGGGTTAGCGGGTCGTCCACCCCCGTTTGTCCATGCGTTTCCACCTTAATGGTCAGGCCACGGCGCTTGGCTTCCTGCTCTAGTGCTTCTTCAGCCATGTAGGTGTGCGCAATCCCCGTTGCACAACCGGTCGCGGCAATTAAATCATAATTTGCCATCTTTTTTTCCTCCTTGTCCGTAAGTTAACTCGATCATGACAGTTGCTTGATTTGTACCTGTTCAGCTAATTCGTCAACGTGCTGGAAATCAGTAATCCATGCGGAACGGGCCGTGTCGCTTCCGGCTGCCAGCGCCATGCGGAGGTTATCCGGTGCGTCTTTGCCGTTGACTAATCCCGCTACAAACGTCCCAAGCATCGTGTCGCCCGCACCCGCCGAGTTGAGGACGTTGACGCGGGGGGCCGACCCGGTGTAGTCGTGCTCGCCAATCAGGATGGCACCCGCACCGCCCCGGGAAATGAGCACGTTTTGTGCGCCCCGATCCCTGAGATGGTGACCTAGGCGGACCAACTGGTCGGTGTCAGCATCAGCTGGGAGGCCAAACCAACTTGTTAGTTCCGCGTTGTTGGGTTTAATTAACAGCGGGTGGTACTGCAACGTGTCGAGCACCGTGGGGTAAGAGGTATCAATGACGAGCCGGAAATGTTGCTGGGCGGACATGCGCCCGACGCTAGTGATGAAATCCGGCTCGATACCTTGCGCAAAGCTACCCGAAATAATGAGGACGTCCCCATGGCCTAACCGCGCCAGTTTGTCCACCAGCTGTTGGCGGGCACTGCTGGCGACAACCGGACCGGGATTCACCAACTTGTACTCTCGGTGGCCATCCTGAACGTGGGCAAAGACGTTAATGCGGGTGGTGCCACCACTATCGACAAAGTCGTTAGTGATGCCAGCGGCGGTTAGCTGCTGACTTATGTAGTCCAGCGTGAAGCCGCCACCAATGCCCAGGGCTTGGTTCGGGACGTGTAACCGTTGTAGAATGAATGAAACGTTGACGCCCTTACCGTTGGCCTGGACGTCGTAACTATTGGTCCGGTTCACCACGCCTTCATCCATGCGGGGCGTATCAATGAATAAATCAATTGCTGGGTTCAAAGTTAATGTATAAATCATGGCTGCACCTCCTGTTAACATACTGAGAATAACGCAGGTCGGACCGAAAATGTTTTCTAAATGGCAGCGATTACACGCTAAATGACTGAAAAAGTTTACGGAAGGAATCAAAATGGGTAAATACAGCGCTAGCGAACAATACGTGGTTGATTTGATTGACCGGCAACGTGCACAAATTATGGGGATGTCGATCGTTGAGTTTGCTGAGTTTGCGAACGTATCGACGGCGACCATCGTCCGCACCATGAAGAAAATGGGTTATTCCGGGTACACTGATTTTCGGCATTCGGCGGGGCACCCAGGTGACGAGGAACCCGCCGTGTTGCGGGCGGCTGACGACAACATTCGTCAGGTGATTACCGCCAACCTGCGGGAGGTTCAACAAACCATCAACCAGCTGGATATTGCCACCATTGAGGACAGTGTGCAGCAGTTTGCTGGCGCGCAGATGCTGTACATCTTTGCCCGTGGCCTCTCGGAGATGATTGCTGACGAGATGACGCTCAAGTTTCAGCTCGCGGGGAAGTATACGCAGACGTTGCATGATCCCAATATTATCGTGACGCTCGCGGAGCGGGTACCGACGACGGCGTGCGCAATCTTTATTTCCCTCAACGGTGAAACACCGGAGCTGGTGACGGCAGCCCGACGACTGCGAGCGCGCGGGGTGCCCATCGTCACGGTGACCACGAACCCCGACGCACCACTGGCTCATTCCACCGATATCTTGTTGACCGGGTTTAAGTCGGCGGAGTCGTACTTCCCGGATTACGAGGTCCATTCCCGGTTACCCCTGCAGGTTATTTGCCGTATTTTGCTGGATGCCTACGTGGTGCGGATGCGGGAGCAGGGTGCAGGAAATTGCGGCAATGGTGATCAAGGTAACGGTTAACAAACTAGGACTTTCGGCCGTTGACCCAGTCCGGCTGATAGTGAAAAATGGTTCGTAAGGATAGGTGGTTGAACATAATGACATTACCAGAGCAATACTTACAGCGATTAGACAGTCTGCAAGTTAAATATCGCGTTATCCAGCACGCGCCCGTTCGGCGGATGCTAGACGATCAAGAAGCGGCATTTGCGGGCGTAATTGTGGTGAAAAACATCCTGTTTAGTGTGGATGGCAAACTGGTCTTGGTACTCCAGGACGACCAGAACCGTGTTGATGTACACACGTTGGCTAGCGTTATGGGCGTGAGTCGCAGCCGCGTCCGGATGGCTACTAATGAGGAGTTGGCCGCAGCTATGGGTGTAGCGCCGGGACTCGTAAGTCCGCTGGTACTGGCTGAGGATACGCCGGTACGAGTCATTATCAGTCGTCAGCTAACCGGCCGGTCCGCGCTGGGGTTCCACTTTGGGGACCCGGCACGAACTGCGGTGATTAGCTCGGCGGACTTGTTACGGTTTTTACGCAATCTCGGGGTGGAGCCCCAAATTACCAGTATTGATGGCACAAAGGTGCAGGAGGGGTAGTATGCAGATTCGACCAGCAACACCAGCAGATGGTGTTCAGGCCGCACCACTCATTAAGGTGGTGTTTGATGAAATGGAGATACCGGAGATTATGGCGATGGCGGATGCGGACGTCAACGCGGTGTTTGCGCGCGCCTTTAGCGTGGCGCCGTACCGGTACAGCTTTGCCCACACGCTTGTTGCGGTGTCGGGCGACGAAGTGTTGGGCGTGTGCGTCGGGTATCCTGCCGAAGATGAAGAGCATATCGATGAGGCCTTCGCGCCATTTTTGCCTGAAGTTGGGATTACCGATGGACGGGATTTATTTCCAGATCACGAGAGCTTTCCGGGAGAATGGTACCTAGACCTGCTGGCGGTGAAGGACAGTGCCCGCGGCCGTGGTGTGGGTACGCAATTGCTGCGCGCCGCATGCCGTCATCAGCAGCACAATGGCGCCCTGCGTGTCGGGCTACTGTGCGATCTTGACAACCCCAAAGCCGCCAGCCTGTACGAACGGGAAGGATTCGTTGAGGATGGTCGCGTGCAGCTGTTTACGCATGAGTATCGGCATATGAGTCGGGAATTGAAGTAGTGGTGGGAGTGCAGAGCTGGGAGACGAGGCATGGGTAACTCTAACCAAAAGGCCAAACTGGTTAACGTTGGTTTGGTTGGGAATGCCTCAGTGCTCCCGCGTTACTCGTGCGTATGCAAACGAGCTGCGCAGGCCAGAAGACGCCGCATAAGCAACTCTAACCAAAAGGACAAGTGCGGGTTTCCTTTAAGTTGATGGCCAATGCTACGGTGCTCCCGCGTTATTCGTGCGTATGGAAACGAGCTGCG
>NZ_BCVS01000044.1:0-18528 GCF_001591865.1 Lacticaseibacillus pantheris DSM 15945 = JCM 12539 = NBRC 106106 | reverse complement strand
GCCCGACGCGGCCGCCCGCTACCGGGGCAATTAAATCCCTAGGCGCGGTATCTACACCTATAGGGATTTCCATGGGTTTTTCGGCATAGTGATGGCCGAAGTCACTGGATTGACCGTCGCTTGTACATACCACTTGTTAGGGCGTATTAAATGTTGACTTTCATGTATCTGCCACTTTAATGATGGATTGTGTATCTCGAACTAGCGGGTGCCGGCAAAGTGGTGGTGGGGCGGAGGGCACGTAAGCCGCAACCCCACCGCCACTTTGCCGGCACAGCCCCAACAGCAAAGTGCGTGTGGTACAATGGATGCCATATGTAAGCGTCAGCAATTAATCTCTGGCGGGCACTAGCGCTCGCCGTATAAGCAAAGGAAGTTTAATTATGCAGCAACAACCAGGTCAACCAACACCGCCCGCTCAGGGTGATCCTAAAAAGAGCAAGAACTTCTGGGTCCGCCACTACAAGGCCATCTGTGCCATTCTGCTCGTTGTGGCCCTCTTTGGTGGCACCATCTATAAACTTACCCGGCCAAAGTTGGACGGGTTCATGCCGGACAACGTTTTTCGCCTCACCATGACGGGTAAGAGCGGCGCCCGTTCAACTTCCTACATGTACTTTGGCGATAAAAAGTCCGGCTACGGGGCCGTGGGTTCTACCAGCCAGAAGAAGCTCGAGAAGGTTGTTGCCCAGCCAAACTTCAAGTCCCAGCTGAAGAAGCAGGTTCAGGGTGGCAAGCGGAATACTTACTCCATCAAGAACAACTCCACCATTACCCTCTATGATGGTAACGCCGTGGCGTTCAAAATCACGGGCACCAAAATTGATGGGAATCAGCTCACCGGAACGTTGTCGTCTGGCGGTAGTTCGGTTGCTGTCACGTTAATGAAGATTGTGCAATAAATGTACCGAAAAAAGGCCGCCGGTGTGCGGCCTTTTTTGATGGAATTGCGAAATCTATATCAGGGAGAACGGGGGGATGCAACGTGGTATAATATGATTACTAAGTAATTACGGAGGGCGAAAAATGATTACAAAGGCACGTAAACAAGGAAACTCTTTAACCCTGACGATTCCTAAGGATTTTCACGTTGAGGAAGGGGCCAAAATGCGACCAGAACGCACCGATGATGGTATCCTGTACCGCTTTGTGGAGGAGGAAGATGACTTCTTTGACTTCTCCAGTGATATTTTGGCCGACCTAATCAACGAGGGCTTGGAGGGGGCGGATTTATTGTCTGAATTTAAAAAACGTAAACATGCAATCAAGGGTGCATTCCACAAAATGGCACAAAGTGTGGACGACCCCGCGATGACGCGCGAGGAGTTGGAAAATTTAATTGGCTTATCAGGTGACCATTAGTCGACGGGTTAAACGGTATTTACGCAAATTAAAGGATCAACGATTACAAACGTTGATCGTCGACGCAATTTACAAAGAAATCGCTGAAGATCCTGAAGTTGGTGTACCAAAGGTTGGTGATCTGTCGGATACCGCGTGTACACATTGCATTATGTGCGGGTAGAATATCGCATTGCATACATCGTTAGGACTGATGAAATGGTCAGTATCGTGATGATTGGTACACACGAGAATTTTTATCAGCAATTGAAGCATTTGCAGTAGCGCTTGCTACCCTTTCCGCCCACTACCAACGAAAATTCGTTCCACTAGGCTACTTTTCTCCAGATATTTTCAGCAAACTACTGTTTTCACAAGCTAGTTACACTACAATTAGTGATTGTGTGATTCTACATAATCAAAAATTGGGAGTGCAATAATTATGTCGTTAGTTCTTACCTGGTGGGCGGCCCTGATTGGTTTAGCCGTAGCCATTATTTTAATTTTGAAGCACCTCAATCCCGTGTATGCCCTGTTGCTGGGCGCCGTTATCGGCTGCCTGCTGGGCGGGGCGAACCTGACCCAGACGATTGACATCCTGATTCAGGGTGGCCAAAGTGTGATGGGCACCGTCCTCCGCGTCCTGGCGGCCGGCATGTTGGCCGGCGTCATGATGGAGTCCGGGGCCGCCGATACTTTGGCGCGGGCCATCGTTACCAAGATGGGCGACCGGCTGGCCATCCTCGCACTGGCTTTGGCCACCATGGTGATCACCGCCGTGGGGGTCTTCATCCCGGTCGCCGTGCTAATCGTTGCGCCAATCGCCCTGGAAGTGGGCCAGCGGATGCACATCTCCAAGCTGGCGTTGCTCGTTGCGTTGTCCGGCGGGGGCAAAGCTGGTAACATCATCTCGCCCAACCCGAACACCATCGCGGCAGCGAAGGGATTCAACGTTGAGTTGAGTCAGGTCATGATTGCCGACTTCATTCCGGCAGTTGTGGCGCTTATCGTGACGGTGATCCTAGCAACTTTGCTTAAACGCCGGGGCTCCGCCGTCCTGGAACGCGACCTCGAAAGCCTCACCAGTAAGGCGCACCCCACGGCGTTGCCGTCGCTGGGCACCGCGCTCGTGACGCCGGTGTTGGCGATTGTATTGTTGCTGCTCAACCCCATTGGCTCAATCCTGCACATCGACGTCCTGACTAAGTTCAGCTTGGACGCGATGTACGTGCTGCCGATTGCCGCCATCGTGGGCGCGCTGGCGATGCGCCAGGGTTCAAAGTTGATGAGCTACGCGCAGGCGGGGATGAACCGCATGACCGACGTCGTGTTGATTCTGATTGGTGCTGGCGCGATTGGTGCGGTTATCACCACGTCCGACCTGCCGACGCAGCTGATTCACCTGATTAAGGCGTCCGGGGTGTCCGGCGTCTTCCTCGCCCCGATTGCGGGGATCCTGATGGCTGGCGCAACGGCTTCAACGTCGACCGGGGTTATTCTGGCGACCGGCTCCTTCAGTAAGGCCGTCCTTGGCTTTGGCATTAGCCCGCTGGCGGGTGCGGCCATGATGCACACCGGCGCGATTGTTTGCGACCACCTGCCGCACGGGAATTACTTCCACGTGACCGCCAACGCGATGCGCATGACGATTAGCGAACGGTCGAAGGGCATTCTGTACGAGTCGTTGGTCGGGGGTGCGGCGGTGATCACCGCGACTTTGATTTACGGCATATTCTAAGCGGAGGCAACCATGAAATTTGTAATCGCTCCAGATTCATTCAAAGGTGGCCTGACCGCCAAGGAGGCCGCCACCGCAATGGCGACCGGAATTCGGCGCGTCTTCCCCGACGCCGAGTACGCGCTGGTGCCCATGGCTGATGGCGGCGAGGGAACCGTGCAGTCGCTGGTTGACGCGACGGACGGGCAACTGCTGACCGCGACCGTCACCGGGCCATTAGGCGACCCAGTGACGGCGACGTACGGTCTGCTGGGTGACGGAAAAACCGCCGTTATCGAGATGGCGGCAGCGAGCGGCATACAGTTTGTGGACGACACGACGCATAACCCGCTGGTGACGACGACGTACGGCACCGGTGAGTTGATCCGCGCGGCTTTGGGTAAAGGTGTGTCGAAAATCATCCTCGGTATCGGCGGTAGCGCGACGAATGATGGGGGTGCGGGGATGGCCCAGGCCATTGGCATACACCTGCGTGATGCACGGGGACAGGAGTTGCCGTATGGTGGCGCAGCGCTAGCCAACCTGGCGACGGTTGACGTCAGTGAGCGTGATCCGCGGCTGGCGGATGTCGAGCTGCTCATTGCGTCGGACGTGACGAACCCACTGGTGGGGGACACCGGCGCCTCGGCGGTGTTTGGCCCGCAGAAGGGCGCCACGCCGGACATGGTGGCCACACTCGACGCGGCTTTGGGCCACTACGCCGACGTAATCCACGCCCAGATGGGACCGGATTTGGCCCAGGCACCGGGCGCGGGGGCGGCTGGTGGCCTGGGCGCCGGACTGATGGCGTTCACCCACGCAACGATGGCACACGGGATC
This sequence comes from Lacticaseibacillus pantheris DSM 15945 = JCM 12539 = NBRC 106106, assembly GCF_001591865.1. Classification (NCBI taxonomy): domain Bacteria; kingdom Bacillati; phylum Bacillota; class Bacilli; order Lactobacillales; family Lactobacillaceae; genus Lacticaseibacillus; species Lacticaseibacillus pantheris. The sequence goes on along the minus strand of NZ_BCVS01000044.1, from coordinate 14,630 downwards.
GACATCGTGGTGGAGTACAGCGGCCTGAAGCAGCAGGCTGCCGACGCCGACTTTGTCTTCACGGGCGAGGGTGGCATCGATTTTCAGACGCAGTACGGCAAGACCCCGTACGGTGTGGCGCAGGCGACGAAGTCCGTGGCGCCGCACGCACCGGTGGTGGTGCTGGCAGGTAACGTGGGCAAAGGCGTGGACGTGCTGTACCGGCGCGACGCCATTGACGCCATCTTCTGCACGGTGGCGGGCGCCAAGCCGCTGCCGCAGGCGATTGCGGACGGCGCGCACGACGTCGCCCAAACCGCGGAAAACGTGGCGCGGATGATTGCGGCGCTGCGGGGATAAATTTGGGAATATTAAAACGCCGTTAACGTGGTGGCATCCGGTGGGGTGCACGGAACGTTAACGGCGTTTTTGCATTATAGGTCACACCAGTCGATTCCTAATTGAAGTGAAATTGTGATTGTTACGGTAAATTAGAGTTTAGTTTTGCAGTTACTGTTCCAGCTTGGCACTCAGCGCCGCGGTAGCCACTGCCGACACATTGATTCCCCGTTGCTTGGCGAGTTCGTTCAGGTATGCGGGTAGAGTAATGTTGCGGCGAACCGTGTGCGTATATTTACGTCGGAATGCCGCCAGATCCGTAGCCACGTACACCAACCGATCATCAGCAGGAACCGTTAGTTGCTCAGGGGTTGATGCCGGCGGATAGGTCGCTTGGTCGGCCAGCAGGTTACCGATGGCATCCTGCGCCATGTGGATGGCGTCGAGTTCGTCATCGCCCTGCGTGAAGCCGCCGGGCAGGTCGGGAATTGTGACCAGGGTGAACTGGCCGTCTTTGTGTAGAATCACTGGGTAGATGACTGTTTCTTGCATGAGTTGAGTCCTCCTTAATGTCGTTGGAATCGGGCTAGCGGTTAATGCCGGCCTCTTTAAATATTGCGTTTTGGATCCCCTTACCAAGCTCTTTAGCGTGTATGGGGATAATCACCGTGACGTTGGTGATGGGGTTATACATTTTTAGGTGTGAAGACCCGTTTTGCGATTTTACGTAGAAACCATGCTGACGTAGAATACGCACCATTTGATGGGGCTTTAGCGGCATGAGCATCCTCCAGATGTTTGTGCCACCCACTAAATTATACACACTTTATGTGTATTGAAGCAATCATGATGGGTGGTTGTTGTAATTAGCTATCTTTGGCTAATAGTGACATCTAGAGACTGCGCATTAATTCGTTAGTTGACTGCATCACAACTTTGCTTTGCAGTCACTTATTAAGAATCGCTGCCGTCACTAGCCACTAGCCGCCTGGTGCGGTATATTAGATACCAGTGACAAAATTACGATAAAACGGTGGGGGTTCTCATGGCACAGGATAAGCAGGAAGGGTCGCAACAGGCGGCCCAGTCGACAAAGCGGCCGTGGAGCAAGGCGCGCAAGGTTTGGACGAGCGTCGTTGCGGTGGTCGTCGTCGTGGCGGCAATCGCGGGCTTCTTTGGTTGGCGGCAACACAACGCCAAGGCTAAGTTCGCGGATCACGTGTACTTGGTGACGCTGGCCGTGGACGGCAAATCGAGCAACGCGCAGAGCGAGGTCTTCGCCTTTGGTAAGTACGACAAAAAGCAGGTAGCCTTCATGGACCTGAATTACTTCTACTACATCAACAAGTCGTACCTCCGGAAGGTGCAGGCGGCGACGGCTAAGCAGTACGATGAGAGCTACAAGCTGAACGGTAACCAGATTACGATTACCGGGAAGAACTTCAAGTACGATTTCAAGCCGTACACCAGCACTAAGCAGGTGGAAACGTACGGCGCAAAGCGGAACCAGTACTCTGGGAAGTTCGTGTACACCATCAAGAAGAGCGGCAAGACTAAGACGTACAAAGGTACGTATAAGTTGCGCGACATGGGTACGACGGACGAGTGGTTCAAGACGATCGGCAAGTACCTGAATACCAAGTCGACCAGTCCCGCGACGAGTAGTAGTTCCAGTAGCAAGTAAATACGTTTGATTGAGTGGGCGTGACTGACGGTGAGTCGGGAGCGGCCACTTTTTTGACGGGTTAGACTGTACACACGTGTTATTTATTGTGGGAAGCGATTAATGCAGTTATTGCTTAAAACTGGCATATAGTTAACGCATTACTATAATTAATTGCGTTGATGATGCACCTTGTACGTGTTATTCTAACGGCATCAAAGTGTTTGGGGGTGCAGCGATGTTAACATGTAGGGAGAGATTTGAGGAGTTTAGCCCGTTTGTAGAAAGAGTGTTAGCTGCATATGCAGCGTTTACTGAGTTTGTGTACGGGCCGGGTGCAGTTTCTGAATTTAACGTTAAGCGCACCGAAGTTAAAAATTTACGGCATGGTACCGCAGAGTTACGTGATACATTAATGTATGTAAGAAGGCTTTCGGGATATAACTGGATTGAAGCTTTGGGTTTGCCAGTCAAAAACGATACTCTTCAGTTCAATTACCGCACAAAATACGAGCGCTCCTTGCAGCGTAAAATTGCGTGGTATGGTCGCCGGGATCAAGGATTTGCGGTCAAAAAGGGAATTAACGATCTACTGGGAGCACGCCTCATCGTGCACGGATTACGCGAGTGCGAGCAGGAATGGGCGGAGCACTTCAAGAATGACTTGGGTTCTTTGGTTAGCCGTGTATATATTCGCGATGACGATACGTATCACGCACTGCATGTGTACATTGAAGACAACAACCGGCACTTCCCATGGGAAATTCAACTTTGGGATTTTAACGATGCCGAGACCAACTATGCGGCCCACGACCGCCATGAGCAAAGAAAGGATGAGTGACATGACGAGCTATACACACTTAATTGCACTGAACGGTACTGGGCGTGAGCAGTTAGCGCTTCACCTTGTGGCTACTACTGATGCACAGGCCGCTGAGTATCGTGATGACGTTCTGTTACGACTTCAGAATGCAGGCGTGCCGGATGTGGTTAGCTGGCAATTTGTGCCGGCAGATGAAGATACACTGACGTCGGTAGTGCAACTCGATCCTTACTTTGAGCAATTTACCTTTATCGATGATATTGATGAGTTTGTGAACTTGGTTAGCGACGCGCGTAGCTTGACCGCACTGGACGTTGCGCATCATCTAGTGGCAGATCTTGACGTGGACGATGAGCAAGTACAACACGTTTTGTACTATATATATGCGACATTTTTAGTTGAATATAGCTTTGTACCGTTTAGCGCCAACTTTATCGCCAATGAGCATGGGCCGTTTGAAGCGTCGGTGGCGAAAATAAATCGGGCATACGACGAGTATCGGGACGGCTTTGACTTTGACACAAAATTACTTGGCAGCAAAATGGAACAGACGTTGCCGGCCGTGATTGAGCGTGTTCTGACGTGGACGCGAGAAAACAAAGTGGGGCAATTCTCCCGCAGCCGTGATACACCGTGGAGTGTGGCGTATGCGCATGGTGCAGGTACACCAATTACGGATGACAGCATTTTGAGGCTGCACCGGAATGAACAAATAGCGTAATAAACGTAGTAGCCAGAGGGGCGTGCTCCTCTTTTTTTGTGTCAAAATAGCAAATTTGTGGTGGTCTAACGAAAAACTTTAAGGTACATATTTTTACTGCTATATGGGGCTACAGTAGCTACTTACTATGTGTTCCTTGACAACCATATTTGTAATAATTAATGCTATACTTACCATTGTTAGCAAAAACAGAGGAGTGTTTACCCAAATGTCAAAGAAAGTCATCCTTACCGGCGACCGTCCAACCGGCCGCTTGCACATTGGTCACTACGTTGGTTCGCTGCGTAACCGCGTCGAGCTGCAAAACTCCGGCGATTACGAAAACTTCATTATGATTGCCGACATGCAGGCTCTCACCGACAACGCGCGGGACCCCGAGAAGATTCGCCACTCGTTGCTGCAGGTGGCCCTGGACTACCTCGCCGTGGGGATTGATCCGGCCAAGTCCACCATTCTGGTGCAGTCGCAGATCCCGGCCCTGAACGAGCTGACGATGTACTACCTGGACCTGGTGACGGTGGCGCGGCTGAACCGCAACCCCACCGTTAAGGCTGAAATTCAGCAGAAGGCCTTTGGTGAATCCGTGCCGGCCGGCTTCCTGATTTATCCGGTGAGCCAGGCGGCGGACATTACGGCGTTCAAAGCAGACACGGTGCCCGTGGGGGATGACCAGGAACCGATGCTGGAACAAACGCGCGAAATCGTGCGGACGTTCAACCGCGTCTACAACACCGACACGCTGGTGGAACCAGAGGGGTACTTCCCACCGAAGGGTAAGGGCCGCCTGCCTGGCGTGGACGGTAATGCAAAGATGAGCAAGTCGCTCAACAACGGCATTTACCTCAGCGACGATGCGGATACCGTCAAAAGTAAGATTATGAGCATGTACACCGATCCGAACCACATTCACGTGGAGGATCCAGGTCAGGTTGAGGGTAACGTGGTGTTCACTTACCTGGACATCTTTGGTACCGACACGGCTAAGATTCAGGAGCTGAAGGATCAGTACCGTCATGGCGGACTTGGTGATGTGAAGATCAAGCGTTACTTGATTGACGTCATGGAGGCCGTGCTGGAGCCGATCCGCACTCGGCGTCTGCAGTACGCGCAGAACATGGACGCCGTGGCGGCGATGCTACAGGCGGGCTCTGCCCGGGCCAATGAAGTGGCTAACCAAACGCTGGCGGAAGTTCGTCGTGCAATTGGGGTTAATTACTTTGACTGATGTTCTTTAAAACTGACAAAAGTGCACAAATTTCACAAGCACAACGGCGCCCAGTTTATGCTGGACGCCGTTTTTAGTGGGTTCCAATTGCAGGTACGCAAAATGGTGTGCGGGTACGCAGTAAATTGTAACGGTTATTTAATATTACGGATAAGCAACCATTAGTGGGTCCGACACGTGCCGCTATTTTGTAGGCGTATAGACCAGTAGCCACTAGCAATGGCGGTGTTAGCGGTTTCCTGAATTATACCCGTGTAACCATATAATTCACAGGGATATTAGGCTAGCGGCGGGCGTACTGTTATACGCTGCTAACTGTATGGTCATGGGCTGGAATGTATGATTTAATAATGGCAAGAAAAGTTAAAGTAAGGGTAAAAGTCTGTGCATTTTTGCAAAGACGCAACATTAATTAATAGTCGAAGTTTAGGTGGGAAGAAAACGATATGGATAATGCAATTGATCTAACGCGCCTGTGGGCCATCATTAAGCGCAGTATCGTGCCAATGATCGTGCTGGCAATTGTGGGCGGGCTAGTGGCATATATCGGTGCAAAGACGCTGATTACGCCGAAGTACACTGCATCAACAACGATGCTGGTTAACCGTCGCGACAGCAACTCGGACGCCAACACGCAGTACACTGCACAACAGGCGGATGTTCAGGTGATTACTACATATAAGGGAATCATCACCAGCCCAACCATTTTGGATACTGTGGCGAAGAACCTGACCGAGCCGCAAAAGGTGCAGACCCAAAAGGCCACCAAGGCGGTCTACGGTAAGAAGTATGATTCATACTCTGACACATACACGAGCTACGTGAAGACTAAGGCCAAGCCAGCGCAGTACAAGCTGGTGCCAGCTAAGTACCAGAATCTTACGGGAGCTGATTTGACCGGAATGGTGACGGTCACTAACGAGACCAATTCACAGCTTTTCACGGTCAACGTACAGAACACGAGCGCCACGCAGGCACGGGATATTGCCAACGGCATTGCTCAGGTGTTCAAGGATAAAATTAGCAAGATTATGAACGTCAAGAATGTCACGGTCATGTCTAAAGCTACGGCCAACTACACGCCTACATCACCCAACTTGAAGTTAATGGTTGTGATTGGGGTTGTTCTTGGCATTGTCATTGGGTTTGCCTGGGGCTTCATTCGCGAAGCGACGGACCGGACAGTTAAGAGCCTTGACTTCATCACAGGCGAACTGGGCCTGACTAACTTGGGCATCGTTAACTACGTGCACAAGATGAAGGACATCCAGGCGGCTAAAGAGGAAGGCACTCGAGTAATTAGTGAGGGACGTATGACGCCCCGCGGGTCATCAACTGTTGCAGCTACGAGTGACGACGGTGATTTGTCACGGGAATCACTGTCGCGTTCACGGCACTCAGGCAACCGGCGGATTTAGGGGAGGACATAGACGATGCGGATTCCATTTTTCCATAAGCGCTACAAAGAAGATATGACCTCCCAGACGCAGGGCGTGCGCTTGGTCACGTACGCGGACCCGAAGCACGTGGTGTCGGAACAATTCCGGACGGTCCGGACGAACATCGAGTTCGCAGGCGCGGCTTTGGACCAGCTACAGGTGGTAATGTTCACCTCGGCGGCGATCTCCGAAGGTAAGTCGACGGTCTCGAACAACGTCGCCGTTGCTTGGGCACAGTCCGGCAAGCGGGTGCTGTTGATTGACGCGGACTTGCGCCGGCCGACGGTGCACGCGACGTTCGACATGCTGAACACGGACGGGTTGACGAACGTGTTGGCGGGCAACATCAAGGTGGGGGATGCGGCGAAGGAAACCTTCGTGCCGAACCTCAGCGTGATGAACGCTGGCCCCGTGCCGCCAAACCCATCCGAGCTGCTGAACTCACAGCGGATGGCGGACCTGCTGGCTTGGGCACGCGAGCACTACGACATGGTGGTGCTGGACGTGCCGCCAGTACTGGCCGTTTCGGACGTGCAGGTGCTGGTACCGCAAACTGACGGTGTCGTCCTGGTAGTCCGGATGGAACACACGCTCAAGGGCGACCTCGAACGCACGGTTGAGGTGCTGAAGATGGCACATGCTAAGGTGTTGGGCGTGGTTGAACGCGTGCACTCGAAGCATGGGGACCGTGGGTATGGCTATGGTTACGGCTATGGGTATGGCTACGGGAGCGAGGGCGCTAAGTAGCGCTTTTGCCGTTGGTTTAAGAATGGCGTTGGCGGGATAGGTCGGCGTAAGGCACGGTTGATGCGGCTGGGGCCGTAGAAAAGCTGAAAAGGCAATTACAGTTTGGGTTGAGTTGGTTTTGGATTATGTATCTCGGAGGAGGGAGCTTTATGTATCAACACTTCATTAAGAGGCTGTTCGATATTATTGTTTCGGCAGTGGCGTTAGTCATTTTAGCAATTCCGTTTGCTGTGGTGGCAATTTTGATTAAGTTGGATTCTAAAGGCCCAGCTTTTTTCCGTCAACAGAGAATGGGTAAGGATGGTAAGCCGTTCCGGATTTATAAGTTTAGGACAATGCGGGAGGACGCCCCACACAATACAGCGACTGCAGAGTTGGATAATGCCAAGGATAAAATTACCCACGTTGGTGGTGTTTGCCGCAAGACCAGCATCGATGAGCTACCACAGTTTATTAACGTGTTGAAGGGTGACATGAGTATCATTGGCCCACGACCCGTAGTATTGACTGAGACAGAACTAATTGAAATGCGACATGAAAACGGAGCGGATCGGGTTCTGCCGGGGCTGACTGGTATGGCTCAGGTTAACGGGCGAGATAGTCTTTCACCTACACAGAAGGCAACATACGATGCGTACTATGCTAATAAAATTTCTCTTGTATTGGACAGTATTATTGCCTTTAAGAGTTTTTGGTATGTCCTTCTGAGCGTCGGTATTCGTGAAGGTAGGCAGGTTAAAAATATTGAGGATCACGGTATGAGGGAAATTGTTAACATTTCTCGTTCAGACAAGGGGCTAAAGAAAGTTCAATGACAGGAGAATTTATCTGGGAGAAAATTACATGTTGAAGGGAGCCCCAAAATTAATAAGTGTTATCGTTCCGGTGTACAATGCAAGCAAATATCTTAATAGAACCTTGTCCAGTGTTTTAAATCAAAAGTATGAACGTCTACAGTTGATTCTGATTGATGATGGATCGACAGATGATTCTTATGACATTTGTCAAAAATATTTGCAAATTGATTCTCGTGTGCAATTGTTTCAGCAGGAAAATTCAGGGGTTTCTTCGGCGCGAAATCGAGGCCTCGAGCATGCGACTGGTGAATATATTATCTTTATGGATAGTGATGATTGGCTCTCAGAGGATTATTTGGCGGTTTTAGCACATTCTCAGATAGTAGGTCAGGCGGATTTGGTAATTGCGCCTTTTGTTCGAGAGAGTGGAAAGGGCTCGTTTATTAACACTTTTAATTTAGTTCCGGACAGAGTGCTTTCTGGTAGTAGTTTATCTACGCAAATACTATTAAAATTGTTTGGCCCCGTCGGAACTAATTTAAAGCATCCGGCCCGTTTGGATGATATTTCTTCAGTTTGGGGAAAGCTCTATAAAGGTGACATAGCAAGGCGACTATCGTTTAGAAACATTGACGAGGTTGGTTCTGAAGACTTACTGTACAACATTCAGTTCGTTCTAGAAAGTGACCGTGCTATTTATACCGAAAAGACGTTTTATCATTATTTCAAGCAGAACGAACAATCGTTAGTCCATTCGTTCAGGCCGCAAATGTTAGATTCTTGGATTACTCTTGAGTCTGTCATGGATGATCTTGTTGTTAAAAGGTCCTTGCCGCAAGAATTTAGAGAGGCTGCGTCGAATCGATTGGCCGTCAATGTTCTTAATTTATCAAGGAATATTTGTAGTTCTAACCTTAGCTTTAGAAATAAAATAATTTACCTTAAAAAAGTTCTCAATGATGATGCGATAGTCTCGGCATTGCACCAATTACCAATGGAAAATCTTTCCTTTTTTTGGTATTTGTTTTATACAATGGCCAAATTTAAAAATGTGTTGTTTGTATATTCTTTTGTTAGGCTTGGTGAACGGTTTAAAAACAAGGTGAAATAGTCATGAAAAAAGCGTGTTTTATAGTTCCATATTTCGGGCAATTTAAAAATTACTTCCAATTGTTCTTAAACTCCTGTAAAAAAAATCCTGATTTTGACTGGCTATTTATAACTGATAGCGATTTCAACTATGATGTTCCTGACAATGTTAGGGTTGTTAAAAGCACGTTCAATCAGGTCAAGGAAAGAGTTCAGAGTAAGTTTACGTTTAAAGTAAACTTGTCCAGCCCATACAAACTCTGTGATTTGAAGCCTATGTACGGCTATATATTCGAGGATTATTTAGTTGATTATCCATTTTGGGGATACTGCGATGTGGATGTTATATGGGGACGTATTTCTGATTTTGTAGCTGATCAAGAATTCGATAAATTTGATAAAATTGGCGATTTAGGTCATTGCACATTTGTTCGGAATTCAAAATCAGTAAATAGGTTGTTTATGTCAAAGTTAAACGGAACTGAAAGGTATAAGCAAGTTCTTGAGGACGATCAAAATGAATCATTTGATGAAGAATATGATAAAAGCATCAACAATATCTTTGCAGAGGAAGGATTAAGTATTTTGCCGTTGAGACAGATGGCTAATATATACACGAAATCCTCATATTTTCGAATTACTTCTCTTGGAGACAATCATAAATACTCTGTTGGTCCAGTTATTAAAGGCTTTTTTGAGTGGGATGATGGTCGACTGTTAGAATGGTATTCAGATCACGATGGTCCTCAGTGCAAGGAGTATATGTATATTCATATGCAGTCTAGGGATATGAAGAATGATATTTCTGGTCACAATGAACGCTTTAAAATAATACCGAACTCGTTTGAAAACCTTGAATTTGACAAAGTTACCAGTAAAAATTTTGATAAAATAAAAAGTCGACATTTCAACCTTCATTATTTTAAATTGCGTTCGTATAATCTATTTGATAAAACCATGCGAGCCCTGAATAAACACTACAGAGATAGATAGAAGCTTGTTGCAAACTTGAGGTTGCTATGAATATTGTTAGTTTAGGGATTACAATTACCGTCCTATTAATTTTATTAGGCATTATCTTTCCAAAAAGTAAATTTTTTGCGATCTTGCAGCTGGCTTGGATTATTGTTTTGTCAAGTGGTAATTCCGGTGGCGCAGACTATATTGATAACTCTAACATTTTTTTGACTGCCGACACTCACAGTATAAACGGCATTTCGGTAACAAATGGGGTCTTCAGTTTTTTGGCAACAACATGGAGGGATGCCGGACTGAACTATATAGCTTTTAATGGAATCTTGGCTTTAGCGGCTACCGTCCTGATGGGATGGGTCATTCTCAGATACGCGGAGCGTCCGGCGCTATCCACAGCCTTTTTGTTAATTTTCCCTATATTTGACAACGTTATACAGAAAAGATGGTATCCTGCAATGGCAATAATTATTTTTGCCGTTGCAATGTTATATAAGCAACCGCACAGTTTTAAACGAAATGCAGCTTTCGTATTATTATGTTTGCTGGCGGTGCAATTTCATTCAGGAGTTTTGGTATATCTATCAATACCGGTTTTCTTTTTAATAAAAAAAAGAAACCGTCTAAAGATCGCAATTATCATGTTGGTAATTGGGACTGCAGGGCGTAGTTTGATACCTATTATGTTACAGCACATTTCAATTCAGGGAATGACGGATAAGTTGGAACTGTATTTTTCAGTGTTGGCGCAAACAAGTTCATGGACGCATTATGCATTTTGGGTAGTCTGGCAGGTCGCGCAGATGATGATCGTTTGGTTACTCTATAAGCGTAATTCTGAAAGTAAATTTTTGTCATACGTTTGGCAACTCAATATTTGGGCTTTAATATTTGTACCTTTATATACATTTAATCCGGTTTTCACACGTATTTACCGTACGGTGATAGTTTTCAATGCTATCGCTGTCGGAAATTCTATAAGAGCTCCCAAGAAAAACCAAGTTGTCGTAGCGTCACTAGTCTTAACTACGGCTCAGTTTACGATGTCGATTGTATCTTTCCTAGTGATGGACTATATAACTTCTTCTTCACTGGGGTTCAATGAACTTGTTGCCCCTATATTTACTAACAATATTTTTCTTAAATGAAAGAGAGAGAATTATTGAAAACGTCCCTAGTAACTGTTATAGTTCCTGTTTTTAACAAGGATAAGTATATAACGCGATGTTTACAGAGCATTCAAAACCAGTCATATACCAATTTGGAGATATTGGTTATTGATGACGGGTCAACGGACAAGTCTGTTGAAAAAATAATGTCAATTTCCGAAAAAGACGAGCGATTTAGAGTATTTGTTCAGGAAAATCTAGGAGTTTCATCTGCGAGAAATCGAGGACTTCAAGAATCTAAGGGCGAATATGTTATATTTGTGGATGCGGACGATAGCGTGGATGAATCTTTTATATTTCAACTATTAAATGCAAAGCGGGCCGATTTGGTAGTGTCAACTTACGTTACTCAGAAAATGGGGAAGAGAACCATAAATGATTTTACCGAGAGTTTTGTTAGCGGGATGTCTCAGAGAGACGATGTTATTTTTTCTCAAGAATACTTTGCTTTTCTGTCGGTTCCCTGGGCTAAACTCTTTAATAATAAACTAATTCAAACTCATGACATTTGTTTTGCCGAAACCGACTATGGGGAGGATACACTGTTTGTTCTCGATTATCTTAAAATTGCTCGCTCATTAAATTTCATAAGAACAAATTCGTATATAAATAATATTGTTGAAGGCACAATTTCGCGAAGTGTTGTGGAGAACATTTGGGATAAGTTAGATAATATATTAACAGTCGCCATTGAAATGGCACCAAACAATAATGGCGTAAGGGCATTCATGTTTATCAGAAATTCGAAACTTGCTCTAAATAACTACACTTTTGATTATCAAGAATTTAAAAAAATGTTTTATATTATTTCCGATCGTGCTAGGGGCTTTCACGAGGAGGCCCAGCAGTCTCTTGGACGAAATGATCGAATACTTCTTGGATTGATTGAAGGGCGAAAACTAATAACCACATTTTTGATTTTTCGAGCACGTCAAACAATTGGGAGTTGGAGACGCTAATGTCAGACGGAATGAGTACAAGTACAAAGAAAATTTTGTGGACATACATTGGAACTGCAGTTTCTATGTCCAGTAATTTTCTAATACTACCCTTTATTTTTAAGTATTTAAACACCCAGGAGATAGGGTTTTGGTACATATTACTTAGTATAAATGGTTTGGTTTCTTTGTTTGATTTTGGATTTGACCCTAGTTTTGCACGGAACATTGCATATGTTTGGTCAGGTGCACAAACGCTTTTAAGAAAGGGAGCCAACGAAGTTAGTGGTGACAAGGGAACTAATTTCTTCCTGTTAGGGCGTATCATTGCATCGGCAAGATACATTTACATGCTTTTATCCGTGCTAGCAACCTTATTAATCGCTATATTAGGAACCGTTTATGTTTCCAGAGTAGTTTTTCCCACGTTGAGTGGAGAATGGTATTATGCCTCCTGGGTGGTTTTTTGTTGCTCAATGTTTATCAATTTATATTATGGGTATATGTCAGCGTTATTGCGGGGTACCGGAAAAATTGTTGAAGTTAACAAATCTATGGTTCTTGCAAGAACAATTCAGCTTTCGGTAACTATCATACTACTTATTTTTCATGCTGGATTTATCGCTCCGGTACTAGGATTACTTTTTTATGGAATTAGTTATCGTCAATTTTGTCGTGCATTTTTCTTCTCAGATAAAAGAATCAAGGCAAACATAATTGCGCTTAAACGTAAAATCGAGATTAATGAAATTAAGTCGGTTTTACTTACTATATGGCCAAACTCATGGAGAGATGGGTTGGTAAGCTTGTCAAATTATGTAGTTACTCAAGGAACATCATTGATTGCAGGGGCTTTTATGCCTCTTGGTCAGGTTGGCGTTTATTCGCTTGGCGTTCAATTTGCTAGTTCTTTGACAGTGGGAGCTAACGCTGTTTCGAATGCTGTTCATCCATACGTGCAGTCGGCCTTTGTTAAACGCGACTTTGAAGGAATGGGGATTTCCGTTGCCCGAACTACTAAGCTTTATACACTGACAACGATAATAGGTTCGTTTGTAGTGTATTTTGCTGTATTTCCCGTACTTCATTTTTTCAAGCACTCTAGTACGCCTTCCTTGGCGCTCTTTTCTATGTTGATGTTGTACTATTTTCTGTTCTATTTACAATCCTCCTTTGCTGCATATATCGCGGATATGAACGAAATTCCGTACATGAAATCGTTCGTCATTACTTCTGTTATCTTCCTGTTGATCTCACCAATTTCATTATCATTAAGCGGGGGAAATGCTGAGATTTTTGTTGTTGTTGCTGTTGTCTGTCAGCTTGTTTATAACAATTGGAAGTGGCCAATGTTTTTTATCAATAAAATTGGCATCAAATTGACCGATTTTTTTAAACTAATGCTTAATTCGGGTATTAGATTAACGAAATAGTTCGAAACTTTTGAAATTTTGGAGAGTATATTCAATGAAGCGAGTTTTGATAATTGCGCACATGGGTCAAATGATAGCCCAATTTAATCATAGAAATATAGATATTTTACTGAACATGGACGTTGAAGTCCATATTGCGGCTAACTTTACAAGTCCTCTTAATACGATGAGTGAAGTAGCACTTCATGATTTTACTAATGTCATGAAAAAAAAGGGTGTCCACGTTCATCAAATCGATTTCTCAAGAGGGGCAGGGTCGATTTCATCTAATATAAACGTCTGGCGTCAGCTAAACCGGCTCATGAACGACTATCAATTTGATCTGATTCACTGTCAGTCACCACTTGGCGGAGTGTTTGGGCGATTGGTCGGGCGCAAGCACGGCGTCCCGGTAATTTACACTGCTCACGGGTTCCACTTTTACAAAGGTGGACCAATTAAAAATTGGCTAATTTTTTACCCAATTGAAAGAATGCTTTCCAAGTTCACAGATTGCATAATAACTATCAATCACGATGACGATAGAATCGCATCTAGCTTTCACGCAAAGCATCATCTTTATCTCCCTGGGGTAGGAGTAGATGTTAGACGATTGAATAAGGTTCAACATAATACTAGTTTGCGATCAAAGTATGGAATACCTCAAAATGCATTTGTGATCGTTAGTTGTGGGGAATTATCAGAACGGAAAAATCAACAAGTAATCATACGAGCTTTAGCCAGCCTAAACAGTTCTGATATATATTACATTATCGTTGGTAAAGGAAGGCTTGAAAAGCATCTACGCTTGCTTGTTAAAGAAAATGGGTTAGAAAAACAAGTAATTTTTGCTGGTTATCATTCTGATCCCACTCCCTTTTATGCCATGGCAGATATCGCTGCTTTTCCTTCAAAGCGTGAGGGACTGGGGTTAGCCGGTATAGAAGAAATGGCTACTGGGCTTCCGCTTTTAACAACTAACATAGGTGGAATTAGTGACTATTCGATAGATGGACTGACAGGGCTTGTTTTTGATTCTGATGACTATATGGGATTCGCAAGTGCCATTGATTGTTTGAAAAATGACAGAGAAAAGTTACTGAGGATTTCTCAATTTAACAGGACACAAGTTAATAAATTTTCTCAGGAAACCGTTGATACCATTATGACTCATGAATATCATCGAGCTTTGAATTTGGTATAGAACCGCATTACATTATATTTCAAAGGAGTTGAATGATCATAATGCAAAGAGTTCGTAAAGCAATTATTCCCGCTGCGGGTTTGGGTACTCGTTTCCTGCCGGCGACTAAGGCG